>NZ_KQ970390.1:0-2225 GCF_001579105.1 Weissella sp. DD23
GAAAATAAAAAGAACCCCAGTATCAACCGTCTTGGCAATACTGGGGTTCGCTTACTTTAAGTCGTAAACAAACCAAGCTCCCTAGCAGGCATTATCCTGCTCAGGTTCTATGGGTATCATCTCAGCCACTTGGCACCCCAGCTTGTTTGATTCGTTAAAGTAAGTATAGGGGCTTGGCAGGTACAATGCAACTAGCTGGTGAGTTAAGCAGAGAAATTATACTGAATATTTGATAGAATATAGATATTGAATGAAAAATGGAGGAATTCACCCGTGGAGGAGTGCCAAATTAAGTTGTTCGGTCTGTCAGCTAACCATGAGTTAGCTGAAGCAGTGGCAGATGAGTTGCATCAACCTTTAAGTCAAATTGATATCAAGCGTTTTGCTGATGGTGAAATCTACGAACGTGTGTTGGAAAGTGTTCGTGGTGATGACATTTATATTGTGGCACCAATTGCTGAAGAGGTGAATGATGCCTTCATGGAAATTATGATTGCCGTTGATGCGCTTCGACGTGCTTCAGCCGCCCACATTAACGTGGTGATTCCATACTTTGGATACGCACGTCAAGACCGTAAGGCTAAGTCGCGTGAGCCAATCACGGCCAAGATGGTGGCTTCATTACTTGAAATGGACGGCATCGATCGCGTTTTGGCTGTCGATTTGCACGCTGACCAATTGCAAGGATTCTTTGATATCCCGGTTGATCATTTGCAAGCGGCACCGTTGTTGTCCGATTACTTCTATCGTCGCAACATGTTGGAAAACTTGGTTGTCGTGTCACCGGATCACACCGGTGCTGGGCGTGCCCGCAAGTTTGCTGACTTGGTGAACGCCCCATGGGGTGTGGTAAATGACAACGTGGCGATGACGACGCCTGAATCGCCAGATGCGATTGTGGGTGAGGTTGCCGGTCGCCGGGCAATTATTGTCGATGATATTGTTGATACGGGGCGCCGTGTGCAAATGACAGCCCGCGCCTTGCGAGCAAACGGGGCAACCGATGTCTTCGTTGTGGCAACGCACGCCGTTTTATCGGGTGATTCAGCTCAACGCTTGGCAGCCGACGAGAATATTTCCCACTACATCTTCACGGATACATTGTTGATGCCAGAGGCAAAGCAGAGTGCGAAGTTTACGCGTCTGTCAGTCGCACCATTATTGGCTGACGCCATCGTCCGCATCCATGAAAATCGTCCGTTGGATATCTTGCTAAAGTCACGGAATAATCCAGATGCCAAATTATAATATGTTATGATGGTATTGAAATAACATGCAATAAAATGAACATTGAGGGGTATTTACAATGGTTTATGCAGCAGCTGATAATCGCTATGATGTGATGCCATACCGCCGTGTGGCTGATTCTGGCTTGATTTTGCCAGCGCTATCATTTGGTTTGTGGCGTAATTTGGGTGACCAAAAGCCACTTGCTAACTCACGTGAAGTGATGTTAAAAGCGTTTGATAATGGTATTTTTTCATTTGACAACGCCTCTAATTATGGGCCTTCTGATGGTTCAGCCGAAGAGACTTTCGGAGCTGTCTTCGAAAAGGATTTGAAGCCATACCGTAACGAATTGGTGATTACCACCAAGGCGGGTTACCACATGTGGCCAGGTCCTTTGGGTGAATTCTCTGGTAAGAAGACGTTGACGGCAGCGTTGGATATGTCATTGCAACGCATGCACCTGGACTATGTTGATATTTTCTACGCACACCGTTGGGATCCAAATACAAATTTGCGTGAAACGGCTGAGGCGTTAGATTTGATTGTCCGTCAAGGTAAGGCATTGTATGTTGGTGTTTCAAACTACACCACGGAACAAGTTGCTGAAATCGGTCAAATTTTTGATGAGTTGCACACGCCATTCATTGGTAACCAAATGTCATACAACATGTTCAATCGTGAAGCAGAAACGACGGATATGTTGGCCGAATTGGATAAGCACCATGCCGGTCTGATTGCGTATGGGCCTTTGGCTGAAGGCTTGTTGACGGATCGTTACTTGGACGGTTTCCCAGCTGATATGCCGCTGCACCGCACGAATGCTTTCATTAAGGAAGATCCTGAGGGAACGGTTGCGAAGTTGAACGCTTTGAATGCGGTCGCTGCTGACCGTGGTCAGACGTTGGCCCAATTGGCGATGGCATGGTTGCTGCGTGACAAGCGCGTGCCATCAATCGTGATTGGCGCATCTTCAGTTGATCACTTGTTGGACAACG
>NZ_KQ970390.1:3075-4488 GCF_001579105.1 Weissella sp. DD23
ATAAGAAAGGTGGTCGCTTTTCCAAGTGGCCATCTTTTTTGATATACTAAATTGACTAGAAATAAGGGAGCACATTGGTGATGAAGAAGATTATTGTATTGGGTTCGTTGAATGCGGATACCATATTGCACATTCCACACTTGCCACAACAAGGTGAAACGTTGGCAATGGATGATGCCTCAACGGCGCCTGGTGGTAAGGGTGCCAATCAAGCGGTCGCAGCAAAGCGGTTAGGTGCGGACGTTAATTTTATTGGCGCCGTCGGGGATGACCAGAACGGGCAACTATTACTAGATGCATTACAAGCGGATGGTATTGATACAGCCCATGTGGCTGAACTATCAGGTGTTGCAACAGGTGCTGCATACATTATGCTTGAGGCTGACTCAAACAACACCATTTTGATTCTCGGTGGCGCGAACCGCCAAGTGAATGAATCAAATGTTGCCGCAGCCGATGCAACGATTAAAGCGTCAGACGTGTTGATTGCCCAATTTGAGACGCCAATGGTTGCCACACTGAGCGCATTTAAAGCGGCCAAGGCTGCTGATGTCATGACGGTGCTCAATCCCGCGCCAGCAACCAAGGATATTCCCGCTGAATTGTTGGCACTGACTGATTTAGTGGTGCCAAATGAGACAGAAGCCGAAATTATTACGGGTATTCCAGTAACTGATGACCTATCAATGGAAAGTGCCGCCAAGCGCTTACAAGAAATGGGTGCCAAAAATGTGATTATTACGGTTGGCGAACGCGGCTCGTACTTCCACATGGCTGATGGTGAAAATGGGTTTGTGCCGGCCTTGAAGGTTAAGGCAGTTGACACAACGGCGGCTGGTGATACGTTTATCGGTGCGCTAACAACGAAGCTTGACGCCGACATGCGTAATGTTGAAGATGCAGTGCGCTTTGCAAATGCAGCGGCAGCTATTACGGTCCAAGGTGCCGGTGCACAACCATCAATTCCAACGCTTGATCAAGTGAATGCCTCACGTGGTTAAGCTTGCAAAGGCTGGGTGAGTCCCAGCCTTTTTCAATCGAAACGAGAGATTTGTAATGAATAATAACGATATTGTGCGTCGCATCCGCTTTATTTTTAATATTAAGAATGCTGACATGATTAAAATTTTTGAACTGGGTGGTCTGAAAATGACTAAGGAACAGTATCAAGACATCATGACGAAGCAAGAACCGGATACACCACGTGATGAAAAGTTGAGTCGGCATGACTTAGAAGTCTTTATGAATGGGCTGATTATTTCGCAACGTGGTGTGAAGAAGGACGAAGACGGTAATCCAATTGAGCCTGATTACAGTATGCAACGTGATAATGATATTAATAACGTTGTGATCAAAAAGTTGAAGATTGCGATGACTTATTCAAATGAAGACTTGCTTGATTTTTGGACGGCC
>NZ_KQ970390.1:4508-9990 GCF_001579105.1 Weissella sp. DD23
AGGGGGAAGTTGGTGCGATGCTACGTCGCAAAGGACATCCTAAATATTTGGTTGTTGGTGACCAATTTATGCGTAAATTATTAGCAGGAATGGCCATAACTTTCCGTGATAACGCTGAAGCGGGTAAAACAGAATAATTTGTGAAGCTGGGTGCCAATGGTATCCAGCTTTTTTCAAGGGTTCGGCACGGAAAATACTGACCCAATTTGCTATACTGAGCCCATAACAATAGATATGGGGGATATCACTATGACAGAAGACTTGAACTTGAATATCGAACCAATGCATTTCCAAAAGATTTTGGTTGGTGTCGATGAGTCACAACAAGGACATGTGGCGTTGGCCAATGCGATTCACCAGGCAATTGAGGACGATGCGACGTTGTACATTGCATCAATTCTGGAATTGGGTGAATTGTCGGCGGTTGATGTGTTGAATTTGCCAGCGGTGCAAATGATGCAAGACAACTTGGCTGCTAATCTTGATCGTTACAAGGCATATGCGGAGTCACACGGCGTGAAGCAGGTTGAAGTGGTATATGATAGTGGCCAACGGGCTGGTGAAGTCTTAGTTGACGTCTTGGCGCCTAAGATTGGGGCGGATTTGATTATTATCGGGGCCCACTCAAAGAAGGGCTTCTGGGAATCACTTGGGTCACAAGCCGTTTATGTGGCTCGTCACGCCAAAGTATCGTCAATGATTGCCCGCTGTGACACGGCTGTTGATGCCAAGTAAGAAAATAAAGTATGAAGAATTTGTAAGCGGAGCATGATTGCTCTGCTTATTTTTTATTAAGAAAACTAGAATAATTCACCTTATTGAATTATTTTTGACAGATGTGAAAAAATAGGGTTGCTTATGCATAATATGAACTGTATACTAGCACTTGCGGGTGAGGAGCCCCGGTTAAGCGAAAGTCATAAGCCTTCAACTAACATGGTTAGTTGGACGAAATCCTTTATGAAATTTGTTTAGCACTATTAACTAAAAAGTGAATAGTACACTGGGGAACCCTCCTCACTACGACTTTTTCTCGTATATAGGAGGTTTGTCATGTCTAAGGAAGAAATGACAAAGAAGCACTTCGTCGGCGATGCAACTGCTGACGCAAGTCTAGGCGACGTGAATGGTTCAGTTGAAGTGCCAACGAACGGTTCATTTTGGCGCAAATTGTGGGCTTTTTCAGGGCCCGGTGCACTGGTTGCGGTCGGATACATGGATCCGGGTAACTGGGTGACATCAGTAGCGGGTGGTGCGAACTACCACTACACGCTTTTGTCAGTTGTTTTGGTCTCATCATTGATTGCGATGATGTTACAATACATGGCTGGTAAATTGGGAATGGTGAAGCGCGAAGATTTGGCGCAAGCTACGCGTGCCCGCACATCAAAGTCAGGTGGCTTTGTATTGTGGATTATGACTGAATTAGCGTTGATTGCAACGGATATTGCCGAAGTTATCGGTGGGGCAATTGCGTTGCACTTGCTATTTGGTTGGTCAATGATTGCCTCTGTTTTAACAACGGCATTTGATGTTATTTTGCTATTATTATTGATGCGTTTTGGTTTCCGTAAAATCGAAGCAATTGTCATTACATTGATTTTGACCATCTTGTTTATTTTTGGTTATTTGGTGGTGTCATCAAATCCAGATATCGTGGCGATGCTAGGTGGTTATGTGCCACAGCTACAAGCCGTTAGCACACATGCACCTAAGGGTGTTGATTCACCATTGCTGATGACCTTGGGAATTGTTGGTGCAACGGTGATGCCGCACAACTTGTACTTGCACTCATCAGTTTCACAAACACGTAAGATCAACCGTGAAAACAAGGCTGAATTGAAGGAAGCGGTGCGCTTCATGACCTGGGATTCAAACATCCAATTGACGTTGGCCTTTGTTGTTAACTCATTGTTGTTGATTTTGGGAGCATCATTGTTCTTCGGTCACGGTGATTCAGTTGGAACGTTCGGTCAAATGTACACGGCGTTGTCAGATAGTACGGTTGCTGGTGCGATTGCATCACCGGTTTTGTCAACGTTGTTTGCGGTCGCTTTGTTAGCATCAGGACAAAACTCAACGATTACGGGGACGCTAACTGGTGAAGTTGTCATGGCAGGATTCCTGCGCTTGAAGATTCCAATGTGGGCTCGTCGTATGATTACCCGTGGACTAGCCTTGGCACCAGTCATCGCCTTTACGTTGATGTATGGTGGGGATGAAGCGAAGTTGGATACGTTGTTGATTAACTCACAGGTGTTCCTATCAATCGCCTTGCCATTTGCCATGGCACCGTTGATTTTGTTTACATCATCTAAGAAGGTGATGGGGGAAGATTTCGTTAACCCGAAGTGGATGACAATTCTAGCCTGGTTGGTCTTTATCGTGCTAACAGGTTTGAACATTCAATTGGTCGTTCAAATCATTGCGAACTGGCTATAAACATTAAGTAAGCACTTCAATCTTCGGATTGAGGTGCTTTTTTGCGGAATTTATCGTTTTGAGCACCGAACAATAAATCTTCATAAAGGATTCCTATACTGAACGTACATTCAGATGGGAGGATTGAAATGATGAAATTACGTCAATTATTTTTAATCGTATTAGCTGTCGGCGCGGCAGTCTTTGGCATGATGACAGCAGTCAACGCGGCCGGCAAGACGACCGACTTGACTGCAGGTGATTATACAGTCGGAACAGATATCAAACCTGGTCGATACATTGTCACGCCAACTAATGGGACAAGTGGGAATTTTACAAGTTCGACAGGCGATACTAATGTCGTTCTAGGTGATCCTAATGCAGATATGGGTACTGACATGTATGTTTCGTCTTATACCCTGGATTTGAAGAAAAAGGTTAATATTTCTTTAAGTGGGGTTACGGCCCATTTTGAAGCGGTTACCAAGCGCAAGGCAATTAAGTCAGGTGACCTACATGCGGGTGTGTATAAGGTGGGTAAAGATATTAAACCTGGTAAGTATAAGATTACTGCTGTACAAGGTTCTGGTAATTTAGTAAGCACCAAAAAAGGCTTTATTAATGAAATGATGGGGACTGATTCGCAAGATGGCATGTATGTGCAGTCCTATAATACGAAGCTTCGGAAGGGGCAGGTCATCATGACAACGTTGGAACTGATTAAACTGGAGCGACGATAAGATAATTTGAAACCCGTGCCCTATTTAAACTAAATAACAGTAAAGCCGTCAGTAATAAGAATTGCTGACGGCTTTATTCTTGACATAACATTATATCTCATATAACATAATGTTATACGATAAATAGTGTTATATAAAACAAAGGAGATGCGGTGATGAACATTCAAGTACCAACCGCTTTGCTGGACGGATCTGTGTTAGCACTATTAGCTAAAGAAGATACGTACGGCTATATTATTACCAAAGCGATGCAGGATTTATTGGGTGTCAGCGAATCAACGATGTATCCGGTTCTACGACGCTTAAAGAAAGATGGTTATCTGGAGACATATGATCAGCCGTTTGAAGGCCGCATTCGACGTTATTATCGCTTGACTGAAACCGGGCAAGAACATTTAACAGAAATCAAGGCGGCTTGGGGCGATTTCCGCCAAGCTATTAATTCACTATTGGAGGAGAAGTAGGCAATATGGTTAATGAGTATTTAGCAGAAGTGAAAGCAAATATGTCAGGTATTCCGGCAGATGAACGCGATGAACTCTTGCAGTTTTATGAGGAGCAAATGATGGATGCGGGGCTGACAACAGATGAAATTGTGGCGAAGTATGGTTCACCTAAGCAATTTGCCCGGACGTTAAAAGTCGAATATTTTATCGAGTCAGATAATGATGCCGCGCAGGATGCGCCAGCAGGTAAGCGTACAAAGAATTTGACAATGATGATTTTGTTAATTGTTCTCGGTCTCTTTGCCTCACCAATTTTGATTCCACTAGCCATCGTCGTAGTGGTTGGTATTATGAGCGTGTTAGCTATTTTTCTGATGATTTTAGCTGGTATCTATATGGGAATCGTTGGGGCGTTAGCCGGTGGTTTGTTCATGTTTGTACTTGGTATTGGCGTACTCACGCAAGCCGTTGGGACTGGCATTTTCTACATGGGCTTGGGCATTGCTTTGACGGCAGCAGTTATTTTCTTCACGCCGCTAGTTTGGGCCGTGACGAAAGCGTTGTTTGAGATGTTTGTGACATTTTTGAAGTGGATTGGTCGACGTTTCTTGTCAAAGAAGCACACGCCAGTAACGGAGGGTTAAAGTGATGAAGTTAAAGCACGCGTTGATTATTGGTGGTGTTGGGATGGCAATTGGTGGCGTGATGATGGCTGGTAGCTACATGAGCGGTGCCAATCTGAATGTTGCTTGGCATGATGGCCCAAAGGTGGTCAATATTAAGCATATTAATAAAACTTTTGCCGGTCAGGATATTAAACAGCTTCGGGTGACGAATGATAATAATTACGTTGAAATCAAGCGCGGGACAGAATGGCGTGTCAAAATGACAACCATTAATGCACACATGAGCACGCAGTTACGCGATGGCGTGCTGACTGTCCATGCCACGGACCAGGATAATGTGATGACAACGATGAGTTATGATCCGGCTGTCACGATTACGGTACCCGATGGGGTGAAACTGGATAAATTGGATTTGACGAGTGAAAATGGCGGCATAGCAGTGAAAGGCTTGGCTGTGACGCAATCACTTTTGCGCAATGATAATGGTGGTATTCGTTTGGAGAACGTTACCGGCGACACAGTGAAAAGTGAAGCAGAAAACGGGGCAACGCGTCTGCAGAATGTGACCCTGAAGTCGGCACATATCACAACTGATAATGGTCAGGTAAAGCTAAACAATACGACCTTAACGGAAACGAGCGATGTTACGGCGGAAAACGGCCAAGTTGTTTTGCAAGGGGTGACTGCACCTGGGATGGCAATTAAAACAGATAGTGGCTATTTGACGGCCCAAGGATTTGACTTGCCAGCTGGTGCTAAAGATTACCAAACAGGTGATCAAAATAAAGCGCTACACGTGCAGACAACTAATGGCATGATTCAATTAAAAAAATAAACTAGCAAAACACGGCGACTCAGAACGAGACGCCGTGTTTTTCACGTTAATGCTCTAATAATTTTTTAATCTTTGGTATAATCAGACTATTAAAGGGGTGACAGCAATGAAAATTAATCAATTTGCGGTGGTCGACACACCGTTTGAAACACAATTAAAAGAACTCGCGACAATTGGTTTTTATGATGAACCAGTTCAGGTAGCACACGCAAAAAATGCGACGGCGGTTTGGCGGGAGTTATTACGGATTGCCTTTCCAGAAGTGCAGGACGGTCGTGTGAAGTTCCGTGATATTGCCATTAACACTCGTGAGGATTTGGCTGGGTACTTAAATAGTGGTGCGCCAGTGACGGAAGAGGTGTTTAACGCCGTCGCTTTGCAATTGTTAGGTTTTGTTGAGGATGTTGATTATAC
>NZ_KQ970390.1:10010-11925 GCF_001579105.1 Weissella sp. DD23
TGGCTGAAGCCGTGGCGACCATTAATTTGCCACTCTATCACAAGGCGCGACGTTGGGATGCGGATGATGTTTTGACAGCTTGGTACCAATTATTGGTGACGCATACACGTAATGGGCTGCAATTCATTGACGACCTAGCTAGTCGTGGGTATTTTATGAAGAACAACGTGCCACTGTTTTTCAATGGTAAGGCAATGGCCACATTTGATACGAGTGCGTTAATTCGTGAAGTGGTGTACGTTGAGACGGACGTTGACACTGATGGCGATGGTGTCCGAGATTTGGTGCGCGCCGAGGTAATTCGACCAGATACTGGCGTTAAGGTGCCAACGCTCTTTACCGCGTCACCTTATTACCAAGGGCTAAATAATGAAGCGAATGATGCGTTGGTTCACAATGTTGACGTCGCACTGTTACGCAAAACACCCAACACGTTGACGTATGAAGAGATTAAATATGAGCCTGAACAAGAAGCCTTGCCCGAAGCCCACGAAATTGCAGGCGAGGTGACTGAAACGACAGAATCGTTTACTGGTACGTCACATGTTGATTTAAACAATTATTTCTTGGCACGTGGCTTTGCGGTTGTCTATTCAGCTGGGGTCGGGACGCGTCATTCGGACGGGATGCAGGATACAGGGTCACCAGAACAGGTGGCTAGCATGCGGGCTGTTGTTGAGTGGTTGGCAGGTGACCGGCTGGCATTCATCGATAAGCACAGTGGTCAAACCATTAAAGCAAACTGGTCGAATGGTAAAGTGGCGATGACGGGTAAGTCTTACTTGGGGACACTGGCGACCGCGGTGGCAACAACCGGCGTACGCGGTCTGGAAACGGTGATTTCTGAAGCGGCGATTTCGGATTGGTATCAATACTACCGTGATAACGGTTTGGTCATTGCGCCCGGTGGTTTCCCTGGCGAGGATATGGATGTCTTGGCGGAATTAGTGTATTCGCGCATGTTGGATAGTGCGGATTGGCACCGTACCAAGATGCAATGGCATGGGTTCCAGCATGCAACGGCTGAGCATATGGATCGTACCACCGCTGATTACAATACGTACTGGGATGCGCGTAATTACCTAAATAATGTGCCAAATATTCAGGCTGATATTGTGATGGTCCATGGTTTGAATGATTGGAATGTTAAACCACGTCAGGTGTTCCGCTTATGGCAAAACTTACAAAAATTGCCAGTAGTTAAGAAACTGTATCTTCACCAAGGACAACATATTTACATTAACAATAACCGCTCCCTTGATTTTGCGGATCAAATGAATTTGTGGTTGAGCTATAAGCTCTACGGTGTCCAAAATCAAGCAGCTAGCCAGTTACCAGATGTTACTTGGCAAGCAAATGATCAAGCTGAGACTTGGGAGACCGGGCATGAGTGGGGGACGACGACGCTTACAACATTGCCATTAGTTGCTGAAACGGCGACAGTTCAGTATGAAGACTGGCAAATCGCGGACGATTTTGCCGCGTATAAGCAAGATTTCAACGCGTGGCGCCAACAGATGTTGCAACGTGAGAATGACAAGTTAGATGTGAACCGGGTGGTTTTTGTGCAACCTGCTTTTGAAAAGGATATGGTCATTGATGGTGAAGTGACGTTACAATTACGGATTAAGTCATCGGCAGATGTTGGCTTAGTGAGCGCCATGCTGGTTGATTATGGTGAAGCCCGGCGTCTAGCAGCGACACCACGACCGCAGGGCGTGCTAATTGATCGTGGTACTGGATGGCAGCCGACGCCATTAGTGGAATTTCAATTGGCAAAACCAACGACTGAAAAGATGATTAGTATTGGTCACATCAATCTTCAGAATCGGACAGCACCATGGCGTGTGGATGACCTTGTGCCAGACGAATTTGTTGACGTGGCGCTCACCCTGCAACCAACCCGTTATCGATT
>NZ_KQ970390.1:12620-14818 GCF_001579105.1 Weissella sp. DD23
GTACTGACTTTGAAATGACGGTGCGCGGTAACCAAGATATTCGTTACACCATCGATGTCGAACAAAGCCAGTTAATTGTGCCATTACAGGACAACACACAAAAATAGGATTATTTTTCCGCGTCATTGCCACTTTATGCTACCATGGTAACAATTGAGTTTAGAACGAGGGGGGGCAGACGATGGATCGTAAGCTAATCGGCATAGATTTGGATAAAACAACACTAAATGACGCAGGCAAGGTATCTGACCGCACGCGTCGTACTTTACAAGCTGCGCAACGTGAAGGTCACATTGTTTCGATTGTGACTGGACGACCAGTGCGTTTGTCAATGGACATCTATGACACGTTGGGATTGCAATCACCGATGATTAATTTTAACGGGTCATTGGGGCACAAGCCTTATCAACACTGGGATCATGAGTATTCATTTAATATCGACCGTGAAATTGCGTTTGATTTATTGGAAAATGCGCAGATGATGGGGATTGATACGGTGGTAGCCGAAAGTAAGAATGATGTTTGGGCAAACGGTAATGGTCCGCAGCGTGGGACGGAAGATGCTATTTTCTTCCCACAAGATGAAACAGGCCGCAAAATGTTAGACCGCTTGAATCTACAGACGGATGTTAATGCCATTCTGATTCACGCCGAAAATGCCTTGCATCAATCACAAATTCAACATTTCGTGACGGACCGTTACGGGGCTGATCGTGTTAATGTCAAGACATGGGGTGGTGAGTCACCAGTGCTTGAAGTCGCACCAGCCGGGGTTTCAAAGGATACTGGCCTAGATGTCTTGCGCAAAGCCTATGATATTAAGCGCGATGATATTTATGCGTTCGGTGACGAAATGAATGATTTCGAGATGATCGGCTATGCCACACATGGCGTGGTGATGAAGAACGGGAATCCAGAATTAAAGGCCATCGCGGATGATATGACGGACTATACCAACGAAGAAGATGGGCTGGCACGTTACCTTGAAAAGTTACTAAAATTGTCCCTTTAAAAATCACTTAACAAATGTGAAAGCACTGTGCAAGAGCAGTGCTTTTTTTGCGCAGTAAAAACGTGTAAAATAGAGTTTGAATACATAATAAAAGGAGCGCTGTGATGGCGGAGTTACCAGAAGGATTTGAAGAAAAATACCGCCAACTATTAGGCGATGAGGCAGATGCATTTATCGAATCATTTGATAAGCCTGTCGTAAAGGCATTTCGCCAGAACCCCTTGAAGGCCAATATGGGCTTATATGACACTGAGTCCGACGGCAAAGTACCATGGGGAAAATGGGGCAACTATGGGGCCGTGAAAGGCCACTCTGTTGACCACACAACGGGTGTCATTTACTCACAAGAACCGTCTGCACAGTTGGTTGGCGAATTAGCCCGGCCTAAGCCTGGTGAACGCGTGTTGGACTTAGCGGCTGCACCAGGTGGTAAAACAACCCACTTGGCGTCGTTTATGGAGCAAAAGGGTTTGTTAGTGTCTAACGAAATCTTCCGTAAGCGAGCAGCAATCTTGAGTGAAAATGTCGAACGTTTTGGGGTACAAAACGCGATTGTGACGAATCATTCACCACAGGAATTGTCACCGAAGTTCCCACAATACTTCGATAAAATTGTGTTGGATGCGCCATGTTCAGGTGAGGGGATGTTCCGTAAAGATCCCGCTGCGATTAAGTATTGGCATGAGCACTACCCAGAAGAGAACGCCACCCGTCAACGTGAGATTTTGGAAGAAGCAGTTAAGATGCTAAAGCCAGGTGGCCAATTGGTCTACTCAACTTGCACGTTCGCCCCTGAAGAAGATGAGCGCATTATCGCTTGGCTAATCAGTGAACGTCCTGACTTGGAAATTGTCGATGCAGATAAATATGAAGGCATGGATGATGGTAAGCCAGAATGGGCTGACGGAAACCCTGATTTGAAGAAGACGGCCCGTTTGTTCCCACACCACTCAGATGGTGAAGGACACTTCATGGCCAAGTTAGTTTCAAATCAAACCGAAGACGACTATGTTGCTAAGGAACCTAAGTTGGCGAAGTCAAACTTGACGAAGGACCAACGAGCACTTTGGCAAGATTTCCGAACTGATTTCTTACCGGATTACGACCCAGCGTTGTTGATTGCGTTCGGTGATCAAGTCTACGCGGCCCCAGAAGGAACGCCTGATTTGACCGGCCTACAAGTGAT
>NZ_KQ970390.1:14838-15972 GCF_001579105.1 Weissella sp. DD23
GGTCCACTTAGGAACGCTGAAAAAGAAGCGTTTTGAGCCAAGTTTGGCATTGGCGTTAGCATTGCACCCGGATCAATTCACCCGTCGCTACGAAGTGACTGATGAAGAATGGGCCAAGTATGTTCACGGTGATACATTTATGATTCGTGACCGTGAGCAGTACAAAAATGGCTGGTACTTGCTAGAAATTGGTGGAAACGGTACTGGCTTTGGTAAGTTGGTTGATGGTCAAATGAAAAACTTCTATCCGAAGGGGTTACGTTTCCAAGTTCGCGAAGAGAAAAACGAATTGTCTGACGATATGTACTAAACTGCGTTATTCTTTGGTAAGATAGAATTATTACAGCGTTGAAAGGAATGCACATGGCAAACGAGCAAATTACACGTGAAGAAGTTGAACACGTTGCCAACTTGGCAAAGTTGACTTTGACGGACGCAGAAGCTGACATGTTCACGGATCACTTGGAGAAGATTTTTGAAGTGGTCACGACATTGTCAGAAGTTGATACGGAAGGTGTTGCACCAACGTATTCAGTTACTGAAATGCGGACAGTGTTGCGTGAAGATGTGGCTGTAAACGCCCACCAGTCAGCAGAATTGTTGGCAAACGCACCAGAACACACGGATACCTTGATTAAGGTGCCAGCTATTCTTGATGAAGGAGCAGAGGGCTAATGGATTTCTTGCACACAGATTTGGAAACCTTGCACGAACAACTCGTGAACAAGGAAATCACAGCCGTTGAGTTGGCAGAAGCAACGTTGTCAAACATTGCTGCAACTGACGATACGTATGAAGCCTTTATCACAGTGATGAAGGATGAAGCTTTGGCAGAAGCTAAGGCAATTGATGAAGCCGGCATTGACCCAGACAACATCTTGTCAGGTATTCCATATGGTATCAAGGACAACTTGGTAACTAAGGGTGTCACAACAACTGCTGCTTCAAAGATTTTGCAAAACTTTAAGCCAATTTACGATGCAACGGTTATCGAAAAGTTGCGCGCTAACGGTGCTGTTGGCGTTGGTAAGTTGAACATGGACGAATTTGCCATGGGTTCAACCAGCGAAACGTCATATTATCGTAAGACGAAGAACGCTTGGGACCAAACCAAGGTGCCTGGTGGTTCATCTG
>NZ_KQ970390.1:15992-18678 GCF_001579105.1 Weissella sp. DD23
CTGCCGTTGCCGTTGCAGCTGGTCAAGTGCCATTTGCATTGGGAACTGACACGGGTGGTTCAATCCGTCAACCAGCGGCCTTTAACGGTATCGTTGGTATGAAGCCAACTTACGGTCGTGTATCACGTTGGGGTGTTATCGCCTTTGCGTCATCATTGGACCAAGTAGGGGTCTTCACCCGCACGGTTAAGGACAACGCTCGCGTTTTGTCAGCGATGGCTGGACAAGATGAGAAGGATCAAACATCATCAGATATTGCGGTGCCTGATTTCACAGCGAACTTGACGGGTGATATCAAGGGCTTGAAGATTGCGGTGCCAACGGAATACTTTGGAGCTGGTATCAATGCCGATGTTAAGGCCACAATCAAGGCTGGTATTGCTAAGTTGCAAGAGCTCGGCGCAGAAGTCGAAGAAGTGTCATTGCCACACACCAAGTACGGCGTGGCAGCTTACTACATTTTGGGTTCAGCTGAAGCATCGTCAAACTTGCAACGTTTCGATGGTATTCGCTACGGCTTCCGTCCAGAAGGTGTGAAGAACTTGGATGACTTGTATGTCCAAACGCGTTCACAAGGTTTCGGTGACGAAGTGAAGCGCCGTATCATGTTGGGAACGTATTCATTGTCAGCCGGTACTTACGATGCCTTCTTTAAGAAGGCTGCGCAAGTGCGTACGTTGATGAACGAAGACTTCCAAAATGTGTTTGCGAAGTACGATTTGATTATCGCACCAACGACGCCAAATGTTGCTTACAACTTTGGTGCCAATGAGGATGATCCTGAAGTCACTTACATGAATGACGTTTTGACAATTCCAGTTAACATGGCTGGTTTGCCAGGAATGTCAGTACCAGCTGGTTTTGTTAACGGTTTGCCAGTTGGCATGCAATTTATTGCAAACCGCTTCCAAGAAGAGACAATTTACCGTGCTGCCTACGCTTATGAGCAAGCAACACGTTTGTTCGAACAAGTACCGGGGGGTAACAAGTAATGGCTGTGCCGAATTTTGAAACGACGATTGGTCTTGAAGTCCACGTTGAGTTGAAGACAAACTCAAAGGCAATGTCACCATCACCTGTACAATATGGTGCTGAGCCTAACGCAAATACAAATGTCATTGATTGGGGTTACCCTGGTGTTTTGCCACAAGCAAATAAGGGTGCGTTGGAATACGGTATGATGGCCGCTTTGGCTTTGAATGCTGAGGTTACACGTGATTTGCACTGGGACCGTAAGAATTACTTCTACCCAGATAACCCTAAGGCATACCAAATCACACAACAACAAGAACCAATCGGCCGTAATGGTTGGTTGGAGATCGAGTTTGAGGGTGAGAAGAAGCGTGTGGGTATCACGGAACTGCACGTTGAAGAAGATGCTGGTAAGAACACCCACGGGACGGATGGCTACTCATATGTTGACTTGAACCGTCAAGGAACACCATTGATTGAAATCGTTGGAGCCCCTGATATTTCATCACCAGACGAGGCCTACGCCTACCTTGAAGCTTTGCGTCAAGCCATCCAATTTACGGGTATCTCAGACGTTAAGATGCAAGAAGGGTCAATGCGTGTCGACGCCAACATCTCAATTCGCCCAGTCGGTTCTAAGGAATACGGTACAAAGGTCGAGTTGAAGAACTTGAACTCATTCAACTATGTGCGTAAGGCATTGGCGTTCGAAGAAGATCGTCACGCTAAGATTTACATGGCTGGTGGCACAATCAAGCAACAAACACGTCGCTTTGATGAAGCAACTGGTGAGACAATCTTGATGCGTGAGAAGGAAACGGCTGATGATTATCGTTACTTCCCAGAACCTGATTTGACACCAGTCCATGTGACTGACGAATGGATTGCAGAAGTCCGTGCGAAGTTGCCAGAATCAGCAACTGAACGTAAGGCGCGCTATGTTGATGAACTTGGTTTGGAAGTCTATGACTCAGAAGTTTTGACGCAAACATTGGCGATGGCAAACTTCTTCGACGCAACCGTTGCAGAAGGTGCCGATCCAAAGCGTTCAGCTAACTACTTGATGGGTGATGTCAACGCGTACTTGAACGAGAAGCAAGTTGATTTGGAAGAGACTGCTTTGACACCAGCACACTTGGCCGGCATGATTAAGTTGATTGATGACGGTACGATTTCAACGAAGATGGCTAAGAAGGTCTTTGCAGCGATTACGCAAGGTGAAGACCCTGTCGAATACGTTGAGGCCAATGGCTTGAAGCAATTGTCTGATCCAGCTGTTTTGACGCCAATTATTGACGGTATTTTGGATGACAATGAGCAATCAATCATTGACTTCCACAATGGTAAGGACCGTGCGGTTGGCTTCTTGGTTGGTAAGATCATGAAGGAAACTAAGGGTAATGCAAATCCAAATGTTGTTAACGAATTGTTGATGGCTGGTTTGCAAGCTCGTAAGCCCGAATAAGAAGCGCAAGCAACACTCTGTTGTAAAGCTAACTTTAGGCTCGGTGTAGGAAACTCTATACCGGGCAGTACATATAATTATTTCTAAGAGGAGAAACACAGCTATGAAGCGTGCACGTATCATTTATAACCCAACCTCTGGGCGTGAGGCGATTCGTCGTGATTTGGTTGATATTTTAAATGTTTATGAACAAGCTGGTTATGAAACCAGTGCGTTTGCTACAACGCCTGAGCCTAATTCAGCGTTAAA
>NZ_KQ970390.1:19196-22365 GCF_001579105.1 Weissella sp. DD23
TAATTCAGCGTTAAATGAGGCGCGTCGAGCTGCGGAAGCTGGGTTTGATTTGCTGATTGCGGCCGGTGGTGACGGTACAATCAATGAAGTTGTTAACGGCATTGCGCCATTGGATAAGCGCCCAATGTTGGCGATTATTCCGGCTGGGACAACCAATGACTATGCACGTGCTTTGCGCATTCCACGTGAGGATCCGCTAGCGGCTGCTAAGGTCATCCTAAAGGGCAAGGCCGCTAAGATGGATGTTGGACGCGCCAATGACACGTATTTTATTAACATCGCAGCTGGTGGCTCATTGTCTGAATTGACGTATTCAGTCCCATCAAAGCTTAAGTCAATGTATGGATACCTGGCCTATGTTGTGAAGGGTGCTGAAATGTTGACTCGTGTGGCACCAATGAATTTGCGCGTTAAGTATGACGATGGTGAATTTGAAGGTACTTCATCAATGTTTTTCCTGGCCTTAACTAATTCAGTTGGCGGTTTTGAACAAATCGTGCCAGATGCTAAGTTGGACGATGGTAAGTTTACGTTGTTGGTGGTTAAGACAACAAAGTTCGCTGAAATCTTGGGCTTAATTTCAGAAGTGCTAACTGGTAAGCACGTCGATGATCCAAACTTGTTGTATGTAAAATCAGAAAATGTTGAAATTACACCATTAGATGAAAATGCTAAGATTATGATTAACTTGGATGGCGAGTACGGTGGGGATGCACCGGTCGTCTTTAAGAATTATCACGCCCACATAGCAATGGTTGCGAATGTTGATGATATGCCAAGTGATAACTTGATTAAGGCCCCAATCTTATTGGATGAACACAAGTAAAAAAAGAGCCTGCCAGATGTTCTGGTAGGCTCTTTTGTGAGGAATGAACATGTTTGGAAAAAAGAAAACCAGTGTCGCGCAGCCTGCTAATACAAAGCACGCTTTCTACCAACAATTAGCCCATCATACTAAGCGAGCATGGGATATGGCAATTGCATTGGCACAATTAGATACCTTGCCAACTGATGCCACGCAGCGACAGAGTTTACATGTTGATGTGTCACAACCAGATGGTCGTCGCGGTGAGGGTCTGACATCAGTATCATTTTATGTTGATCCTGAAGAGATGCGACCTGTGTTTGTAGCGAAGCGCGATGAACAAGCCTCGATCGCAGCGGAATATCTTGAGTCGTTGCTGCTTAGCCCAGATTTAACGACGCGTGACCGTGATTTGGTGGCGACGCTACGTGATATGCAGCAAAACCAGGCATATGATTTAATATTGAAAACATTATTAAATCATAATGTCATCACACGGCGTGATATAAACTGATGGCGGGGCATGGTTTCATCGCACGCAAATAGTTGTTTTTTCACGAATTTAGACTATTATAAAGGTACAGCGTAATCTTAGACGTCGTCCTGCACCAGGGACGGCGTTTTTTTTTTATAGACGTAAAAAGCACCCGTTTAGGCCTAAAACCTAAGCGGGTGCTTTTGTAATACTTTACTTTGACGTCAAACCATCATAGATTGTTTGTGCGTTGTGGTTCAACAAATCGTAGTACGTTGGGACAACGCCAGACTGCTTTGAAACAGAATCCGTCCACAACTCACCAGCAATGTGTGAGTTGATTTGTGAGATAACCGTTTGCATTGGCTTGTCTGATTCACCTTGCTCAACAAAGGTTGCGCGAACCTTTTCGCCTTGCAAAGCTTCAACCAACGTGCGGATTTGTGAAGGGGTACCATTTGATTCAGTATCGATTTCCCAGATGAAGTATGGCTTCAAACCAAAGTCACGGGCGAAGTAGGCCATGGCACCTTCTTGCGTAACCAACTTCTTATCATCAGCAGGCAAAGCGGCAAACTTAGCGTGCCACTTGTCATACAACTTTTGCAACTTTGCTTCATAAGCCGTTGCACGCTTAGCATAATAAGCCTTGTGGGCAGGATCCTTCTTTTCAAGGACCTTGGCAATGTTAGCAGCGTAAGTCTTACCTTCTAGTACACCGTTCCAAGCGTGGGGGTTATCTTGACCAGCCACACCAGCTGTCGTTAGCTTAATTGTCTTAATGCCGTCCGTCACGTTGAAGATTTCCTTACCAGCGTGCTTATCGGTGGTCTTCATCAACTTATCAAACCAACCTGAGCCACCCTTTTCCAAGTTCAAGCCGTTTGCAAAGACGATTGCGGCGTCTTGCGTACGCTTAACATCGGTTGGGGTAGGGTCATAATCGTGTTGGTCAGCCCCAATTGCGGTAATCGTGTGGGCATTAACGTACTTACCACCGATTTCTTCAGAAATTTGATTAATAATTGAAAATGATGAGACAACGTTCAAACGGCCGTCAGCTGCACGACCATCTGACTGATCGTTGCGGTGCATCAAACCAAATGCAACAGCAACAACCACAACAAGGGCAACAATAATCCCAATAATGCGCTTCATAAAACTAAACTCCTAATTGTTTAAAAAGACTAGGCGTGACGATTTTGCAATCGCAAACCTGTATGAGCAATAAACGATAAAATAAAAATAACCGCACCAGTCACAACGATGGCGGGACCAGATGGCCAGTCAAACGTGTAACTAAGAAATAAACCAACAAAAGCACTCAACACACCAAATGCCGCAGATAACCAAATCATTGGTTGGAAACGCTTAACTAATAATCGGGCGCTTGCTGCTGGGGTGATGAGCAGGGCCGTTACCAAAATGACCCCGACGGCGCGTAATGCCACAATGATAACCAAAGTAATCATGACGACCAACAGGTTTCGGAATAGATTTGCACGAATACCTTGCGCTTGCGCATATGATCGATCAAAAGTTGTGAGATATAACTCACGGTAGAAAATAGCAACAACTAGGATAACAATTAAGCCAATCACAAGGCTTGAAATGAGGTCACCACCAGAAACGGCGAGGATATTTCCGAATAAAATATCAGTTAACTTGGTGGTTGAGTGACCTGCTGTCATAATAATTGTGCCTAATGCAAAGAAGCTACTAAACGTGAGGCCAATCGCCGCATCAGTCTTTAACGGGGTATGTTCCGCGATGAAGTTAATGATGAGGGCGGCTAGCAAACCAAACACACCAGCGCCCCAGTAGTAGGGGATGCCGAGTAAAGCCGCGATGGCGATACCTGGCAAAACCGCGTGCGACATGGCATCACC
>NZ_KQ970390.1:22385-22904 GCF_001579105.1 Weissella sp. DD23
ATGGCATCACCGATTAGTGCCGTCCCTTGCAAAATACTAAACGCGCCAATCACGCCGGAAACCAAACCAATGATAACACCAGCGAGCAAAGCGTTCTGCAAAAAAGTGTACTGTCCGAAAGCGTGGAAAAAATTCAAAAGTGCTGCCATTTTAGCCTCCTTGCACAATGTGATTGTGACGATCCATGATGATCAAATGATCACCGTAGGCTTGCGACAAGCTCGTTGCATCCATGACTTGCTCTGGCGTACCTTGATTTAGAATGCCATGGTTGAGTAAGACAACCGAGTCGAAGTAGTTAGCGACTTTGCTTAAATCATGGTGCACAATAATGATGGTTTTACCCGCATCCCGGAGTTCACGTAAGGCATCCATAATTTGGGCTTCAGATGCCACGTCGATGCCGACGAATGGTTCGTCGAGGAGGTAAATATCCGCATCTTGCACTAATGCTCGCGCAACTAATGCGCGTTGCCGTTGTCCACCTGACAATTCATTTAAAGAACGATTTGCCAAATG
>NZ_KQ970390.1:23383-25179 GCF_001579105.1 Weissella sp. DD23
CCATCCGTTCAAGCGCCTGTTGCACCAGTGCTTCTTCAGTTTTACCAACACTATGCCAACGTGATATTTGGGACAAAACGCCCATCATCACTAAATCGAAGACATTTACTGGGAAGTCTAAGTCCAAATCGCTGCGTTGTGGTACATAAGCGAATTTGTCACGGCGCAGACGATTGGTGACCGGGACATCATTTAGGGTGATGTCACCAGCACTTGGTTGAATAATGCCTAGGATGGATTTAATTAACGTTGATTTACCGGCCCCATTTGGTCCGATAATCCCAATCAATTCGTTATCGTTAAATGAAATGGATAAATCTGTAAAAATCGGGCCGTATTCGTACCCAACAGTCAGATTTGAGATGGTTAACATATGCAAATCCCTTCATATATACTTACTTTTCAAAAGTAAAAAAGAATGACGCATAACAATCTACCAGTTTTTGTCCGGGTTGACAAACGAAAAAGTTAATATTTTATATATGAAAAAACCATCATATTTTATATAACCGAACAATACGACTAAAATTAGTTAATTAGCTGGTAAATGATAAGTCCAAGCGTTCCGATACTGCCCATCTATGGTAAAATTAACCGTTAGAAAAACAGTTTTGTTGGCCATATTATATCGAATGCCAACACGGAACGGGTGAATGGTCACTCGGTCACGATTTCTTCATTATTATAAGGACAGGTAAATCATGGGTGCGGCTGAAACTTATCGACAAATTACATCAAAAATGGGTGGTGCTTGGCGAGTAAGACCTGATGAACACGGTAATCGTGTCGGCATGTTGCAAGAAATTTTGCGCTGGATGGGTAATCCTGAGCGACAATTAAAGGTTATTCATATCGTCGGTACCAATGGTAAAGGGTCAACTGGGGTGATGCTGGCTAGTATTTTGGAGACGGCTGGTTACCAGGTTGGTCACTTTTCGACACCGGCAATTTTGAATGATCGCGAAGTGATTACAACGAATGGTGAGATGATTAGTGAAGAAGCCTTCGTTAAAAGCTATCAACATGTCTTAGAAGAAATTAAAGCGCATGGTGGTGATGAGGATACGTTGACCAAGTTTGAATGGTGGACATTGATTGCCTTGGATCACTTCGCCCGCACTGAAATGGATTTTGTGATTTTAGAGGCTGGTGTGGGTGGCTTACGCGATGCCACGAATGTGGTTGATAACCCATTGGTTGTTGCATTTACGAAAATTTCATATGATCACATCGGTTTGTTGGGAAATGATTTACTTGAAATCGCGGCTGATAAAGCAGGTGCGATTAAAGCGGGTGCAACCATCGTGAATTATCCGGGTCAGGATATCGAAGTGTATCGCTTGCTGAAAGAAAAAGCGATTGCCGTTGGGGCGAAATGGAACACGCATCCTAAGCCGGCAATTACGATCGTTAAGTCATCGCCACGCGGTTTGGAGCTGAATGCCGATCAATTTGAAGGGTTGAAGCTGTCACTAACTGGTGCCTATCAGGCCAATAATTTGAGTACAGTTTTGCAAATTGTGACAGTCTTAAAGGAACGTGGTTATACGATTGAAGACGTCGCAGTTGCTGAAGCGTTAGCGCACGTCAAAATTAAAGGCCGGATGGAATTTGATGAAAAGCGTAATATTTTGTTCGACGGGGCCCACAACCCAGATGGCATTATCAGTTTGGTGGCAGCCATTCGTTCTTGGCATTTACCATTTAAGCCAGTTGTGGTCTTAGGGTTATTACAAGGTAAGCAATACCACGACATGCTGGAGGAATTGTTACCACACGTTGATACAGTCATTGCG
>NZ_KQ970390.1:25223-31742 GCF_001579105.1 Weissella sp. DD23
CGATGTGGAAATCGCGGATGACCCGAGTGCGGCGATTACATTGGCCCGTCGGGTGCGTGAATCATCAGAAGCGTTGATTGTTGTCACGGGGTCATTTTATACCTTGCGCGCGATTGAAACGGAGGAGATGTAATGCTGACACGACTCGTAATTGCATCGAATAATTCACATAAAACCGCTGAAATGGTAGATTACTTGCAAACATTAGGGGTAACAGCTATCAATTATCGTGAGTTACACGATCAGATTGCTTTTCCAGCAGAAACCACGGATGACATGGCGGAAAATGCGCAAGTTAAAGCGGCAACCATCCATGCGTTGTTACCGGATGAATACATTTTGGCGGACGATTCAGCGATGTTTATTCCAGCCATTCCGGATCATTTTGGTGTCACAACCATGCGTGAATTCCAAGCCCATCAACTACGTGGGGATGCGGAAATTAATGCTTATGTGTTGGCACAACTACCAGACGGCGCGGATCGCACGGCGTATTTGCAAGCAGACTTTGTGGTAATTACACCAACTGGTCAGCGTTATTTCAGCCAGGCACGTGGCGGTGTCACGTTAGCACTGGAACCGCGTGGCGGGCGTAATGGGTTAGACGAGCTCATGGTCACGGAAAACGGTCAAACATTGGCTGAAATTGACATGCCGGACCGTGTCAATTACGCTCACCGGGGCCGCGCTGCCATTGATATGTTGGCGCAATTACGGTCAGCTGGCGAATTGGCAAATTAAGAACAAGTAGATATAGGAGAGTTAAATGATGGCACTCACAGCACAACAAATTACAGAAATTTTGGCTGATCAGGATTTATTGATCAGCACGCCAGAATTTAAAGGTGAGCTCAAGCATTTAGCTTATAATTCAAATGATGTAGCACCTGAAACGTTGTTGTTTATCAAAGGACGTTTCAAGGCTGAATATTTAACAGACGCGATTGCAAAAGGGGTTAAGGCCATCGTTGCGCCTACGTCGTTCACGCACGACACTGACTTGCCAACTTGGGTGGTTGATGACGTGCCAGCGGCGATGAGTGTTTTGAGTATGGCCTTCTATGATTACCCACAAAATAAGTTGGCGTTGATTGGTATCACGGGTACCAAAGGCAAGACGTCAGCCACTTATATGGCATACGAAATGCTTCGGGTGGCTACTGACGACAAGGTGGCTTTGTCATCGACGTTACAAGTTATCACCGGGGCTGACCCAAAGTTCCATTACCGCGCACATTTGACGACACCAGAATCATTGGATTTGTTCCGTTGGATGGCAGAGGCTGTCGCAAATGGGATGACGCACATGGTGATGGAAGTCTCATCGCAGGCCTACAAGATGGAACGGGTTTACGGGCTACGCTTTAACGTCGGTATTTTCTTGAACATTAGTCCCGATCACGTTGGGGAAAATGAGCACCCAACGTTTGAAGATTATTTGGAACACAAAATGATGTTGTTTGATCACTCCGAGCAAATCATTCTGAATGCTGATTCAGATCATTTTAGTGAGTTGATTGAGCACGCGGAGCTAGCGGTACCACGTGATGGGATTTGGCTATATGGTCGCGAGGACGAAGATTCACCAAAGGCAGACGTCTATTACGATACTGTTGAAGCGGACTTGCAGGGTAGCACCTTCGCTGTACGTGAAGCTGGTCAGCAAGCGGCACGCCTTGGTATTGCAGGTGACTATCATCTGGATATGCCGGGTGACTTTAACCAAGGAAATGCCGTGGCAGCGATGATTGCGACGCGTCTGGTTGGTGCTGACACAGATGCGATGCATGAAGGACTCGAAGTGGTTAAAATCCCGGGTCGAATGCAAGTATTAACGACCCAAAACCACGGTACAATTTACGTTGACTATGCACACAACTATGCCTCAATCGCGGCTTTACTTAATTTTGTCCGCACGAATGAGACCGTCGAAAAGTTAACGATTGTGGTTGGTGCACCTGGCAACAAGGGCGTTTCGCGTCGGCCAGGTATTGGGCAAGCGGTCAGCGAGGGTGCGGATGTTGTTTACTTAACGAGTGATGATCCACAATTTGAGGATCCAAACGCCATTGCTGATGAAATCCAAGCAGCGATTACCAATGATCATGTGGTGATTAACCGTGAAATGGACCGCACGATTGCGATTACTGAGGCCATTAAGGCAGCTGGTCCCAACGATGTTGTTGTTTTGGCAGCGAAGGGATTGGATGAGTATCAAAAGATTGGCGGTGTTGATACACCGTATGAAAACGACTGGGCAGTTGCCCAACGCGTCGTTTCCGAATTGGAAGCCTAGTTTTTAAAGCGAATTTTTGCTATAATAAACAGAATTGCCGTTGTTACGGCGATTTTTTGTGTTACTAATAATAAATAAATGCATTAAATGTGCAGAGAATTAAAAGGGGATAGTGCCATGGCTAAGGAACCTGCAGAAAACACGTCAGAGTTCGACTTGGGCGACTTCGTTGAAGGTAAGAAGTTTGCTAACTTCGAACACGACTTTAAGGGTATCGTGGAAAAGATTTACGAGCACTCATTGTTGGTCTTGATTACGGAGAACGACCCAGAAGATACGGCAACGGTTAACGAATACAATCACCGTGCTGTCGTTCGCATGTCAGAAACTAAGATTTTGGTAAAGACTGACAACCCTGCGCCACGTAAGAGTGACGAAGAGGAAGAGGACGAAGAAGAAATTCCAGAAGACATCAAGTTGGAAGACGATGATGCCGAGGAAGAGGACGAAGAAGAGGAATAACAATGGACTACAAGAATCAAGTGGCCCAAGCCGTTGCAGCGGTTGTGCCAGAACTAGATGAAGCGACAATTTTGTCAAAGATTGAAGTGCCAAAGGATTCAACGATGGGTGATTTTGCCTTTCCAACTTTCTTGTTGGCTAAGGAACGTCACATGGCGCCCAACCAAATTGCTGCGACGGTCGCGGAAGCAATTGACGCAACCGATTTTAAGGCCGTTCAGGCTGCGGGCCCATACGTTAACTTCTTCTTGAACCAATTGACATTTGGAACGGATGTTTTGCAAACTGTTTTGATGAACCAAGACTTTGGTCACAACACGGACGGTGAAGCAGGTCATGTGACAATTGATATGTCATCACCTAACATTGCTAAGCCAATGTCAATGGGTCACTTGCGTTCAACGGTTATTGGAAATTCATTGGCTGAAATTTCAAAGGCCAATGGTTACCAACCAATCAAGATTAACCACTTGGGTGACTGGGGAACACAGTTTGGTAAGTTGATGTCAGCTTACAAGCGCTGGGGTTCAGAAGACGAAGTGAAAGCTGATCCAATCAACACGCTGGTTAAGTACTATGTCCGTTTCCACGAAGAAGCGAAGGAAAATCCAGCTTTGGACGATGAAGGTCGTGCTTGGTTTAAGAAGCTTGAAGATGGTGACGAAGAGGCCCGTCAATTGTGGTCATGGTTCCGTGAAGAGTCATTGAAGGAATTCATGGAGCTTTACGAGACGTTGGACATCGAGTTTGATTCATTCAACGGTGAAGCTTTCTACAACGATAAGATGGATGGCGTTATCGACACGTTGAAGGAAAAGGGCTTGTTGATTGAGTCGCAAGGTGCCCAAGTGGTTGACTTGGAAAAGTACAACTTGAACGTTGCAATGATTCAACGTACTGACGGTGCCACATTGTACATGACACGTGATTTGGCGGCAGCTATTTTCCGTAAGAAGAACTACAACTTCGTCAAGTCATTGTACGTGGTTGGTGGCGAACAACGTGAACACTTCATGCAATTAAAGGCCGTTTTGAAGGAAATGGGCTACGAGTGGTCAGATGATGTTGAACACATTCCATTTGGTTTGATTACGGTTGATGGTAAGAAGTTGTCAACGCGTTCAGGTCGTATCATCTTGTTGAAGGATGTGTTGAAGGACTCTGTTGATTTGGCTTTGCAACAAATCAACGAAAAGAACCCAACTTTGGGTAACAAGGAATTGGTTGCGCATGAAGTTGGAACGGGTGCCGTTGTCTTCCACGACTTGATGAACGAGCGTATTGGAAACTTCGACTTTAAGTTGGAAGAAGTGGTTCGTTTCGAAGGTGATACTGGTCCATACGTACAATATGCGAACGCCCGTGCGCAATCAATTTTGCGCAAGGCTGGTAACCCAGAGCTAGATATGTCTAACTTGGTTATCGATGATGAGAACGTTTGGGAAACTGAGAAGTTGTTGGCTGACTTTGGTGATGTTGTTCGTCGCGCATGGCGTGATCGCGAACCATCAGTTATTGCCAAGTACGCATTGAACTTGTCTCGCACGTTCAACAAGTACTATGCAAACTCAAAGATTTTGGCAGAGGACGAGCAATTGAACGCCCGTTTGGCATTGGTAACGGCTGTGTCACAAGTTTTGACAGAATCACTACGTTTGTTGGGTGTTAAGGCACCTAAGGAAATGTAATTTAGAAATAATGACTAAGAGTCTGAGACAGATACTGCTGTCCCAGACTCTTTTTGTTTATGTTTAGAAAATAACTAAATGTCATCATGCCTTGTTTAAATAACACAAGGACAACAAAAAATTCTAATCATATTGGCAGATGTGTGGTTTAATAAGGCTTAACTATAACGAAAAAGAGGCCATAGCAAATGATACGGATTGGAAAAAAGTATCTCGAGCCAATACCTGTTTTGTTAGCAGTTATATTCTTGATTGTCCAGGTGTCAGCAGATTTATCACTGCCGACGATTACCTCCGACATCATTAATAAGGGGATTGCAAAACAAAACATTGGATATATTTGGCAAATGGGTGGGGTAATGTTGGTTATCGCCATTCTTGGTTGGACGGGTGCCGTGTTAAATGTGTTTTTTGCGGCCACCCAAAGTCAGAAGTTAGGGTCGAAATTACGGAGTAGCTTGTTTAAAAAAGTGACTTATATGGACGCCAGCAATGTGTCAAAATTTGGGGATGCCACGCTGATTACGCGTACGACGAATGACGTGACGCAATTGCAGAATGTGTTTCAGACTGCGTTGCGCATGATGTTGATGTCGCCGTTCCTATTCGTCGGCGCCATGATTATGGCGTTGCGCTTGAATACGCGCCTAACAACAGTCTTCGCTTTTTCACTGCCAATCTTAGCAATCGCGGTCTTTGTGATTGTTAAAATTGCTGTACCGCGTTTTAAGACAATGCAAACAAAGGTTGATCGAATTAATTTGGTGTTCCAACAGGGATTGACTGGGGTGCGCGTCATTCGGGCGTTTGGTCGCGATGGGTTTGAACGTGAGAAATTTGATACGGCCAACCGTGATTTAACGCACACAGCCCGAGTTGTCTTTACGACGGTTGCAATGATGATGCCGGTAATGACAATTATCTTGTCATTTACGAACGTTGGTATTGTGTGGTTGGGTGCCAAGTTGATTGGTGCTAACTTGATGCCGATGGGGAATTTGGTGGCCTTCTTGACGTATGCCACCCAAATTCTGATGAGCTTTATGCAATTGTCAATGGTGATTGTGATGGTGCCGCGTGCGCAAGCCTCTGCTGATCGTATTAATGAGGTTTTGGATACTGAAGATACAATTGTGGATGTTGCCACACCACAAAAGTTGCCCGCAACAGCGCCTGAGTTGGCATTTAATCATGTCTTGTATTGTTTTCCAGGAGCTGAGAAGCCAGCACTGTCTGGTTTGACGGCGAAAGTTTCCTCTGGCCAAACCATGGCAATTATTGGTGGCACGGGTTCAGGTAAGTCAACAATTCTGAATTTGATACCAAGATTGCTAGATGCGACATCTGGAACCATTACGTTGAATGGCGTGGACATTCGCCAGTTGTCTCAGACAGACTTACATGCTGCAATTTCAATTACGCAGCAAAAGGCGGTTTTGTTTGCCGGCACCATTCGGTCAAATTTGCAGTTTGGGCTACCGTTGGCAACGGACGATCAGATGTGGGAGGCCCTTCGAATTGCCCAAGCAACTGATTTTATTGAAGCTGGTGGTGGGTTGGATATGGTTGTTCAACAAGACGGTGCCAACTTTTCAGGTGGTCAACGTCAACGACTCGCAATTGCGCGAACCCTTATTAAAGCGGCGCAAGTGTATGTCTTTGATGATTCGTTTTCTGCGTTGGATTTTGAGACGGATAGTCGGGTGCGTGGGGCGATTAATGATTCGCCGCGTTTGCAACCAGCTATTAAGATTATCGTCGCCCAACGTATTGCAACAGTCATGAATGCCGATGTGATTGTTGTGTTGGACAACGGTAAAATGGTTGGCGCTGGCCGACACGCAGAACTTGCGCAAACGTGCCCTGCCTACCAAGAAGTTATGCGAAGTCAGTTGTCGGATGCAGATTTGAAGGAGGTGGGCGTCGATGCGTAGTTTTCAAAGTGGCGGACGTGGCCGTGGTGGGGGCATGAATCAACCGGTTGAGAAGCCGGTTCATTTCTGGCAAACCATCGGCCGATTATTTGGCTATCTCGGTAATTATCGGGCCGGTGTCATTGTTTCGTTAGTTATC
>NZ_KQ970390.1:32318-33766 GCF_001579105.1 Weissella sp. DD23
CAGATGGATAAAGTCGTGCAAATTTTAATGCTTGTTTCGGCCCTCTATCTAATTGCCGCCCTTTTCTCGGTAATCCAGCAGTACATCATGACCCGGGTTGCCCAAGGAACGGTTTACCAGTTGCGTAAGGATTTCAAGGATAAAATGGCGCGCCTGCCAGTTTCTTATTATGATTCACATCAAAATGGGGATATCATGTCCCGCATGGTTAACGATATGGACAATATTCAAGGGACGTTGAACCAGTCGTTAATTCAATTGGTCAATTCCGCTCTGACGTTTGTTGGTGTTATCTATTTCATGCTAACAATTAGCTGGCAATTATCGTTGGTGGCCTTCTTGACGGTGCCATTGTCTTTGTTAATTGTCCGGATTATCGCGCCACGATCACAACGTTATTTTGCCCGGCAACAGGCGGCCTTGGGGTTGCTGAATGACCAGGTTGAGGAGACCTTTGCTGGTCACACCGTGGTGAAAACATTTAACCAAGAGCAACCAATGATTATGAAGTTTGATGCGCAAAACGAAGATTATTACAAGGCCGCTTGGAAAGCACAATTTGTATCGACCGTTATTTTTCCATCGATGCGGTTTGTTAATAATTTGGATTATTTAGCTATGGCGGTGATTGGTGGGATTAAAGTGGCCAGCGGTACCGTTAGTTTGGGTGATGTGCAAGCTATGTTGCAATACACCAATCAATTTAGTCAGCCCATTACACAAATTGCTAATTTAACAAATACGATTCAAGCAACGGTTGCGTCAGCCGAACGTATTTTTCAGGTACTGGATGAACCAGAAATGACCGAATTAACCCCGGTTGGCCCAATTACGACTGATGACATCGTGACGTTTGAACACGTTGCCTTTAGTTATCAGACTGACCAACCATTGATGACTGACTACAGTATGTCGGTTAAGCCGGGACAAATGATTGCGATTGTTGGTCCAACTGGCGCCGGTAAATCTACTATGATTAATTTGTTGGAACGTTTCTATGACACAACCAGTGGGGTGATTCGGTTACGTGGAGCCGATACACGCGGTATGACACGTGAAGACTTGCGCCAGCATTTCGCAATGGTGCTCCAAGAGACTTGGCTTTTTGAAGGTAGTATCATGGATAATTTGCGTTATGGACGCCTTGAAGCAACGGACGATGATGTCATCACAGCTGCAAAAATGGCTCATGCGGATGAATTTATTCGCACGTTACCAGACGGGTATGACACGATCCTAAATCAGGACGCCACGAATATTTCGCAGGGACAACGACAATTGTTAACGATTGCGCGTGCGTTTATTGCAAATCCCGAAATCTTAATTTTGGATGAAGCCACGAGTTCGGTCGATACACGAACTGAGCGCATGATTCAAGATGCCATGGCTAAATTATTGGCGGGTCGAACAAGTTTTGTAGTGGCACACCGCTTATCAACGATTCGTTA
>NZ_KQ970390.1:33786-35823 GCF_001579105.1 Weissella sp. DD23
TTGATGAGTGTTTTTTATTGCCAAAAATTAAGTTTTCTTCTGGTTTTTCAAGTGAGACGCTGAAGTGTGTTATAACAATTTGCTTTATCCCATGGAAGCTGTCACAGCAATCCCTTTCAGTTTAAAGCTCAATTTCAAAATTGCAAATAACCACGGTAATAACCGAAAAGTCAACAAAATGGAAGATTGTCAGAAATCAGCGTCGGAAACGGCGTTGCTTTTTTTGCAAACTCTCAACGCAAGAATAGGACTTTTGTGAATCTTTATATCTGTTAACTGTCAGGCTCTAAGTGGGTCATGGAACTCGCCATTTTACTTTTGATCATTATCCTGCTGCCTGTGAGCAATGTCATTGCGCTAAAAAATCTGCCTCTAATTTGATAGATACCTCTGATAGCGCTGATAATGAAAAAATCACTGACAGTCCTGCCAATGATTTTTTGTAAGTACTCACAGCGTTTAGGTGTCCTTAAAATGGCACTGTGAATAGATTATTTGTCTTTTTTGTCGTGTTCCAGCTGGAAAGCTTGGTTTTTAGAAATTTCTCTGGGGAATAAACGGCTGACACGCTGCCAGATCAGTTCGCGCTGCGTCAAAAGTGAAAGCCCAAGTGAAATGAGCATAAAATTATCACTCCCTTTGATAAGGTAGCCTATCATGCCCCGCAAGGCAATGTAGGCCAGCCAAAGTCCTGCTGTGATGAGCGTGCCTTTGCAAAAAATGAGCTGCTTTTCAGAATCAAACCAAATCTTGCTCGAAATGGCCCGCAGCCAGCCAAAGAAAATAGGTAAGAAAATGTCGCCGAACCCAATCGCGCTCAGCAAAAGAAGGTTCCAATGAATTGTGCTACGTCCTTGATAAGCAAGGAGACAGCCAATTCCAATGAGAATCAGGAAAGTCCGTGTTTGATGCAGCACGACTCGTGCGCTTAACTGACGAATTAAAATCAAAACGAGCAAAAGTAATGAAATGAGAAGATTTGAGGTCATTTTTCGAGGATTCTTTCTCCATGGTTGTGCCAAAAATAAGCGAGTATGAGCAGCATTTGTCCAATGACAAGGAAAATCAGTAGAGGCCAGATTTGTGACCAAATGTCAGACATCCCTAAGTTAAAGAGCTTACGCAACCCCAGCACACCGTAAGTCATCGGCAGAAAGTGGGAACCCGTTTGGAAGATTTTATCTGACAAGGCCAGTGGGTAAGAGCCTCCCGCCATCGCCGTTTGCAGCATTAAAATAACCAAAACAACTAAGACCCCAAAACGAGGGAAAAGCTTATTTAATGCAATAATCAGACTATCAAATGTCAAGGCGAGAAGGACTAATAAGCCAAACAGACCAGTCCAGCTAAGCACTGAGAAATGGAAAATGACAGCGGTCAAAAGCGTCATAACGGCGGCCTGAATCAGCGACATTCCTGCGGGTAAGACAAATTGCCACAGATAAAAAGTTTTGAATTTCCCTTTTTTGCTTGCGAAAAGGCGCATGAAAACTTGATTTATGATGATGCCGCCCACAAACAGCGTCAGGGCAAAGAAGTAAGGTGCGAGGCCTTCAGCGTTATTTTTGACAGGGGAAATATCGTGAGTTTTGAGTACAATGGCTTGCGAAATTCCCGTTGGAACAGCCATTTTGGCACTATTTAGCTTGGCGATGGTGCTTTGCGCGATGGCTTGGTTGCTGTCGTTCACCATCTGATTGGCGTCTGTTGTCAGGATTTTCTGAGCAGAGAAATTCAGGCCGCTGCTGGTGAAAAGTTCGATTTGTGCGGGTTTTTGCGTCATCGCGAATGTTTCAAGTGACTTTGAAAAATTAGCTTTGAAGTCCAGAATGCCAAAAATCTTGCCCGCTTTGAGCTCCTGCTTGGCCTGGCTCAAGCTTTCTTGCTTGAAGCCAAAAGTCTTGCTTGATTTGATGTTTTGATAAATGGGACTTGCTTGGTCGGTTGAATTTGCCACCAATGCCACGGGAAGTTGATTGATTTTTCCGTAAGGGTCGCGGATGGCGCCGAGGAAAAGACCGGAGTAGAGAGAGGGAA
>NZ_KQ970390.1:36295-40173 GCF_001579105.1 Weissella sp. DD23
AGTGGATATTTGTTTATCCTTAGATAAGAATTATCTGTGAAAGATTTTACATTTCTTTGGATGATTATTATCTTTGGATATTATATGTCCACGGATAAGGAAAAGCAAATAAAAAAGGATTGGTATTTTTTATGAAACTTAGTAAAGCATTTTTTCAAACGGTGGGAATTGTGGTCATGTTGGCCCAATTGCCCGAGGACGAAACCCTGAAATCGCAGGAGATGAGCGCCCGTATGCAGGTGTCGCACTCCTATCTTTTGAAAATCGCCAAAAAGCTCAAGGACGCGGGGGTGATTACCTCATCGGCTTCTAAAAATGGTGGCTATTCATTGGCTAAAAAGCCCGAGGAAATCAGTTTTCTTGACTTATTTGATGCCGTTGAGTCGGGGGAGGCTTTCCATGAAAATTTTGACGTTGAAATCGCGCAAGGTATTTTTATCACGCCAACTTTGATCGAGGAAAAATCAAATCGTTTGATTGATCTTCTAAATGAAGCTGAGCAGGCCTATCGTGAGCGACTAGCTAACCATAAGTTGAGCGATATTTTGCCGAGTGATGCGGATGGTAAACTGATTCGGATTGATTGGCAAGTCATTTTGGCGGATGATAGCAAAATCTAAGTGAGATTTTTTTTGACAGACCTGTCAAAAAAATACTGACGAAACTGTCAGCACTTTTCATCAGTACTGACGGTCTTTCTGTAGTACTCACACCTTTTGACAAAGCTGTCAAAAATAAGAAATGAGGTTTTTATGATTCTACTATTAGAATTTCTGAGTAGTTGGTTGATTTTCACGTTTTCGCTGTATCAGGGGTTGCTGGAGTTGACGGGGCAACTGGCGAGTGTGCGCGAGCAGCCGATTCAGACCAGTCAAGACAAGGTTTCGCCTTGGCTGTGGCTGCTGCCGCCGGTAAAAATGCGCAAGGAAAAAGAGCGAATTTTGACGATTTTGGCAGAAAATCAAGTCAGCCGCGACCAACTGCGAAAGGTGGTGGGCTTTCTGGACAAGGCCACGGGCTGGTTTTACGTGGCGCTGGGCGGTTGGCTTTTGGCGGTAGCCGAGACCTATTTGGCTGTGGCGCAGTTGACCACGCACGGATTGCTTTTCAAAACTTTGCTCGCGCTTTTAATTTTGACAGCGCTAGGCGTTGCCAATGGTTTTTATCGCACCAGCGAAAAGCGTCAGGACAGAGCTTTGCAACAGATTGATCAAGCGATTGAAAAACGGAAAAAATGAGTGCTGAAGGAGCCGCCAGCGCTTTCTATCAGTACTCACAGAACCAAAAAATAGTTCTTTCAAATTTGAACACCAATCCATTCCAGGATATTTGACGAATAACAGCCAGATTTCTTTGAGACTACAACAACGGCTCAATGATAATGCCATTGACTCCATTGAACACTTTATAGATACTCAGTATCTCTTACTTAAATTATTAACCGATGATGAACTTGTGAGATTTGCGAAATAAGTCTAAAGTGAAAAGAGAGACCGAAAGCCCTAGAAATGGGGCTTTTTTGCGTGGTTTAAAAAGGGGGTCAAAAACAAGAAAATTACCCCGAAAATGACTCTTTTAGAATTTTGTAAAAGAATTACAATGGATTATCAAATGAACCTTACCCTCTCAGAACTGATTCGTTACATTGTCCAGAGTCTAAACATGGCGCTAGACATTGGCAATGAGACCAGCTACGCCAACTCCTTTGATGTGGAAGTGACAGAGAATGGCTTTCTATTTATTCCACGACTTCCTGCCTCTTACCCGATTGATGATGACCTCTATTTTCGGATTTTCAAGATCGTGAATGTGGCGCCGTTTCCCGATTATACCCTCTTGAAACAAAACGCCGCTTACTTCGTCCCGATTAACACCGCTGATATTCATGTTAAAAGAGGGAATGCTCGCTGATACAACCCAAGAAAAGTCAGAAGCTATTCTAAAGAAGTTTAAAGAGAAGTTTGGCAGTTGGCGAATTAAGGCAATCAGAGGAAAAGATATAAAAGACTTTTTAGATGCCTATGAAATTTCTCGAAATTCTAAAGTCAACGTTCGCTCTAACCTCAATATGTTCTTTGATTATTGCTGGTTAGATACGAACCCGCATCGCCAATGAATGAGTTACGTTTTAAGGGCCAACCAATGACACAGGCAGAACTGGATAAAATTAAAGACAAGGGTTTCTTCTCTGATGAGTTTAAGAAATTAAAAGAACTCATGATAAAAGACGAAAAAGAGGGAAGAAGTTACCTATTGCGCCGGAACAAACACCGTTACCGTTTATTTGTGGAATTCTGTTATCTGAATGGGACTCGGTATGGAGAAGCGGCTGGCTTAACTTGGAGTCATGCCAATCAAGGGGGGATTCATATTGATTCACAAATTGATTGGAGAAAATCTTTAGAAGATGATGAAGTTTCATGAATTTGGGGAGACAGATAATAAAAAGTTGCGTCTCATTAAAAAGTCTAAGGAAAAAACAGCATAAAAAATAACAAAATAATAACCAAAAAGTAGGGTGAATTAGAGGTATATACGGTTATCAGGATTTGAAGCAAAAGCTGGCAAAACCTGATAACTAGCACTCTTGGGAAATACAGGGTAAACAAAGAATTAGGTGTGGGTATTGTGTTATATTTAGGACAGGGAAGGTGGTCATTAACGATGCAAACAATATTAGGCAGCAATGGTCAAATCGGTTACGAATTGGCTAATGAGTTGTATCAAAATTATACAAAGGAACTCCGATTGGTCGGACGGCATCCGCAAAAAATTCATGACACTGATCAAGTCGTTGTCGCAGATTTAACAGATGCTGACCAAGCGTTCCAGGCGATTCAGGGCAGTGATGTGGTGTATTTCACAGTTGGCTTGCCGATGGATACGTCTGTTTGGGAAGCGCAATTTTTACAAATAACAGAAAATGTCATTCAAGCGGCTATTAAATCAAATGCCAAGTTGGCATTCTTTGATAACACTTACATGTATCAAAAAGATGCCACACCACAGACAGAAACGAGTCCATTCTTACCGGTTGGTCGTAAATCGGTCATTAGGGCGAAAATGGCAACCCGGCTTTTTGAGGCGATGACGAACGAGGGATTGGAAGCGGTTATTGGCCGCGCACCAGAATTTTATGGACCTGATCGGACACAGGGCATTACCAACGGTATGGTGTTCGACCGAATCAAAGCGGGTGAACGTCCACAAATTCCGGTTAGTGATACGGCCTTGCGCACCTTTATTTGGACACCGGATGCGAGCCGGGCCCTGGCGTTACTCGGGAATACCCCAGATACCTATGGCCAAACTTGGCATTTGCCAGTGGCGCCAGGTATTAGTTACCAAGCATTACTGGCGTTAGCTGAAAAAGTCGTCGGGCGGCCAATTCCGTATGATGTGATACCGTTGTCAGTATTTCAAAATGAAGCAACCACGAATCGTATGCGGGCTGAACAATTAGAAATTTTGGTTCGGTACCAATTTGATAATGTGTTTATTACCGATAAATTTATGCGACGGTTTCCTGATTTTCACGTGACAAGTTTCGCCACAGGTATCCAGACAATTTTGAATTAAGCGCCGGTCTGTGTCGATTGCACAGACTTTTTGCTCGGTGTAATTTAAGGCAAATGGTCCAAAAGTCTGTATAATAAAATTATATATGCAAAAAAAGAGGACTAAAAACCATGGCTTTAAAAAAGCAAGAACGACAAGCGCTGATTTTAGATATTTTGGCGCGTGAGGTCGTTGATTCACAAGAAGGGCTGATGCACCACCTGCAAAATGCTGGTATTGATGTGACACAAGCAACTGTCTCGCGAGATATTAAAGAAATGCGCATTGTTCGGAGGGCTGACGCCACTGGACGACCACGT
>NZ_KQ970390.1:40193-50560 GCF_001579105.1 Weissella sp. DD23
CTGACGCCACTGGACGACCACGTTATCAAGTGATGTCAGACGCGCCGATTGTGGATACAGCGCATGTTCAGGAAGTATTTGCCGAAACAGCGGTCTCAATTACGCGCGTTGAATTTATGACAATTGTCAAGACGACGCAGGGAAATGGTAATCGACTGGCCGCAATTATTGATGACGCCAACATTCCTGAGGTCGTTGCGACGTTAGCGGGGCACAACACAATTTACGTGACAAGCCCGTCTGTCACAGCTGCCGAAAAATTAGCAGCAGATTTTGATAATTGGATGCAATAAATATGATGGAACGAATAAAAAGTGCGTTAGCCTGGATTAATCGGAAAATCGGCCCGTTTTGGACGCGGTTCCAGCTAACGAGATGGCTGATTGTGGCCTTTTTGGCATTAATTTTTGTGATTAGTGCAGTAGGGACATTTGAAGCTAAAACAACGGATGTCTCAGACTTAAAGGCGCGATTACAATCATCAACTGAAATTTATGATGTGGATGATAAAAAAGCGGGCTCAATTGCTGGTCAAAAGGGGACGTATGTGCAGTTTGATAATATTTCGTCAAACGTGGTGAATGCGGTCTTGGCTACGGAAGATCGTAATTTTTATCACGAGCCCGGCTTTTCAGTGACGGGTATGGCGCGTGGCGCGTTAACCACAATTTGGTACCGCATTCGAGGTATTAATGCCTCGGCTGGTGGTTCGACGTTGACCCAGCAGTTGGTTAAGAATGCTTTTTTGACGCAAAATCAAACGATTACCCGTAAAATCCGTGAATTATTTTTAGCAGTACAAGTTGAAAAAGAATACTCAAAGCATGATATTTTGGCGATGTACTTGAATAACGCCTACTTCGGCCACGGTGTATGGGGTGTGCAAGATGCGGCAGAAAAGTATTTCGGTGTTGATGCCTCACAGTTGTCTGTGAACCAAGGGGCGATGTTGGCCGGTATGCTGCAATCGCCAAACGGGTACGACCCGCTGACGTACCCCAAGAATGCAATCAACCGTCGTAATCAAGTGCTACAAAATTTGGTTAATGATAAAAAGTTGACCCAAGCACAAGCGGATACGTATGCGTCTTATGAAATTGGTGCAGCGGATCACGATGTTAACAATTCAAACTATAATTATCCATACTTCTTTGATGCTGTGATTAATGAAGCCATTAGCAAGTATGACTTGAAGGAAGATGACATCCTGAATGATGGGTATAAAATTTATACCACGATGGATCAGACGGACCAAACCAACTTGCAAGATGATTATGAAGACGAGAGTTTGAATCCGGTTGGTGGTGACTCACAGGCTGCTTCAGTTGTCATGGATGCGAAAACTGGTGGCGTACGCGCGGTTGTTGGGGGACGTGGTGAACACAATTTCCGTGATTTGAACCGTGCAACCCAGATGTATCGATCACCAGGATCGACGATTAAGCCAATTGTAGATTACGCACCATCGTTGTCACGTGGTTTCTCTTATGATTCGGAATTGAAGAATGAGCAGATGAGTTTTGGAACGAACGGCTACTCACCTTCGAATTACAACAACTACACCAGCGCGGATGTGCCAATGTACGTGGCGTTGGAAAATTCTTATAACATTCCTGCCGTTTGGTTGTTAGATCAATTGGGCGTATCGGTGGGTTATAATGCCGGTTTGAAGGCCGGGTTGCCATTGACCAAGTCAGATAAGAATCTGGCTTTGGCCATTGGTGGTGTGAAGAAGGGGGTTACCCCATTGCAAATGACTCAGGCCTATACCAGTTTCGCCAATGGTGGTGAAATGAGTCAGGCACACTTCATTACCAAGATTGTTGATGCTTCCGGTAAGGTAATTGTCCAAGCCAAGCAAAAGCATACCCGTCTCTGGTCGAAGAAAGTTGCTAATGAAATGACGTCGATGATGTTCGGTACGTACACGAATGGTACCGGTAAGTCAGCTGACCCATACGGTTACGATGTTGCTGGTAAGACGGGTACAACTGAGGTAACTGGTGACGGTTCAACAGCGATGAATGCGACTGATTCATGGGCGATTGCTTACACACCGGACGTTGTTGTAACGACCTGGACGGGATATGATTCGAATGCAAATGGGGAATCAATTCCGGCTTACTTATCGGCAACAGCTGGTCCATTGATGAAGACGACGCTGGAACAAGTCATTCCGAATACTGAGCAAACCCAATTTGATGTGAAGAGTGTGCGTCAAAAGATTTCGGCAGCTGATGACGGTGCTTCAAACAGTTCGGATGGGGTATCCAACACGATTAATAGTATCGGGGATGAAGTGAAGCAGGGTGCTGAAAAGGCTTGGAATAATGTAAAGGATGGGGCAAAGGCAGCTTGGTCAGGCATCCGGAACATTCTGGGCAATTAACGCACAGTATGCGATAATAGAACTAACAATAAAAGATTGGATATTTACTTAATATGATTAACATTTACGATAACGTAAACGCTGTTGCCGCTGACTTACGCGAAACAGCACAATACAAGACTTTGCGCGATGCGGTTGAAGCTTTGAACGGTAACGCCGAAGCAAAGGCGGTTTTCCAACGCTTCCAACAAGCACAAATGGAAATCAACCAATCAATGCAAGCAGGTCAAGAGCCTGCACCTGAGCAAGTTGCTGCCTGGCAAGAAATTGCTGGTGAGATGGACAAGCACGATGCGTTGAAGACGATGATGGAAGCAGAACAAGCCGTTAACCAATTGTTGATGGAAATTAACAACATCATCACGAAGCCAATCGCTGAATTGTACGGTCAAGACTAAATCTTTAAAAAGAGCAGTTGTTCACTTATGACAACTGCTCTTTTTTAGTTGCAATCGCTTTATTTTTTTCTACAAATCATGTTATTGTAATGACAATGTTGATGCATTTGTACGGAGGTGACAGTATGGCACAAGCAAGTGGTACATTTTCGATGAGAATAGATCCGGCTTTGAAACAGCAAGCTTCGCAACTTTTTAATGACTTGGGGATTGATTTGTCAGCGGCGATTAGCTTGTTTCTTAAGCAATCCGTCGCGGAACAAGGGCTGCCGTTTCAGCCGTCAAAGGAAACCCATCGAGAACGTGATATAGCACGTTTATTGCTGGAAATTGAACAAGGACATCAAGATAAATTACAAGGTGATACATTTACTGATCAAGAAGTACGAGAAAGATTTGGACTAGACTAACCATGTTGAAAGAACGACGATTAGAGTACACTCGCACAGCCGTGGAAAATTTAGATGACATTTCCAAACGGTGTTAAGTGTCTCATCTAGTGAAAAAATTGCTACTAATATCGTCAAAAGTATTGGTAATGATATTCGGAAATTACAATACAACGTTACATTAGGACGCCCGCTTTCGGCCGTATTGAATCTTGAAAGTGAGTTAACGTATTATCGGTTAGTAAGTGGTAAATACATCGTGATATATGAATTTGACGCCGAAGTTATAACAGTGGATTTAATTGTCTGGGGGAAAATGGATTATATTGCAACTTTGTTTAATGTTTAGTGGAAACGCTCGTCACGAATGACGAGCGTTTTTCTGTCTACAAACTACTGATAGATGCTTGTTAGGATATACCTAACATGGGATAATGGAAAGACATATAACGTGAAAAGGATCGTGGGACAATGAAGTTTATACATGCTGGTGATTTGCACCTTGGCAATCCATTTATGGGTTTAACACAGGTTCCAGCTTGGCTGAAGGGAACATTGCAGCAAGCGACTGAAACAGCATTACAACGATTGGTTGACGATGCGATTGCTGAAATGGTTGATTTTGTACTATTGCCAGGTGATTTGTTTGATACAACGACACCTGATGCACGGGCCCAATTGACGTTGCGACAAGCATTCGAAACGTTGCGATCAGCAGGAATTCCAGTCTATCTAGGGTTTGGTAACCACGACTTTGTGGCTAATTGGCAAAATTTGCCTACCTGGCCAGAGAATGTGACGGTTTTTCCAGCTGAAACAACGACTGTAACTTTAGTGACGAAAGCGCAAGAACGTGTGGCCATCACCGGTTTTTCTTATACGCAACGGCATATTAATGACAACCGTGCCCGTCTTTACCCAGTTAAGCAGGCCAATGTGGATTATCACATTGGTCTGTATCACGGGGCGCTTGGCGAAGATGGCCAGGGTGATTATGCACCGTTTACGTTAAGCGACATGCAAGTTAAGCACTATGACTACTGGGCCCTTGGCCACATTCACGTGCGGCAAACATTGCAAGACAAACCATTCATCGGTTATTCCGGTAGTATTCAAGGCTTAAATAAAAATGAATCGGGTCCCAAAGGCTATTATTTGGTCACGTCGGAGCAAGGTGAATTGGTGCCGACGTTTACGCCAGTGGCCCCAGTGATTTGGCAAACAGCTCGTGTCCAGTTAGCATCAGATGCACCGATGGCAATCCAGCATATTCGACAAACACTGCAGAATGATGATGATTTTCAATTGGTTGAATTATCAGTGACAAGCGAGGACAGTGCGCTGTTGTCGTTGATCATGAATAATCAGTTATTGGCCCAGTTAATCGCTGCATCAACGCCAACCGATAATTTCTTTGTCTATAACATTAAACTTGTAGCAGCTAACGAGGAAGTGTCATTACCAGCTGTGGACCAACAGTACTGGGCGCAGACGGCTGATGATGTATTTAACTATGATATGTTGCAACAGCTTGGTTTAAAACAAGTACAGGATGCGGCAGTATTGCAGGCATTTTTGACGCCAGCGATGTTGGCGGAACTAAAGCAAGCCGTTATCGAAAAATTTCGTTTAACTGAAATGGGGGTTGCGACTGATGAAGATTAAGCAAGCACACATTGTCGGTTTCGGCCAGTGGCGCAATCAGACGTTTGATTTTGTGACACAGTTACAAATCATTCAGGGGTTGAACGAATCCGGTAAGACGACCTTACATCAGTTCTTACTGGGGATGCTGTTTGGTTTCCCGCAAGCTAAGGGTCGCCGTATTAATACGTACGAGCCACTTGAACAGGGACCTTATGGTGGTACCATTACGTTCGATGTAGCGGGAATGGATTACGAATTGACACGATTGGGACGTACGCAGACGACAGTTACGTTACGAACGGTTGCGACGGGGCAACAATTTGCGGATGCGGAACAGACGTTAGCAGAATTGCTGGGACCTGTTGATCGTGACTTATACTTAGCGGTCTTTAGTTTTGATCAGGAAGCATTAGCACAAATTTTTGCCTTACGTCCAGACGAGTTTGCGGAACACCTGCGTACGCTAGCAACGCCTGGGTCAGAACAATGGCTCGCGTTGGCTAATCGTTGGGATAAAGAGGCTACGAATGAATTTGGGGCAACTAAGACGGCGCACCGACCTATCAATGAGGCGTTAACGGCGCTGGCTAACCAGAGAACGGATTTGCAAGCAACAATTGCGAATCGTCCGTCCGTCAACAAATTAGAATCCGCCTATGAAGCCGCTCGGCAACAAGTTGCCACCTTAACTGAGCGACAAAGTCGGTTGACGGCTGATGCCTCTGAACAGGCTGCGCGTCAGCAGCTAGTGCCGGTGTATCAACGGTGGCAGCAATTACAACAACAATTAGCACATGCTGACGAACCGTTGGATACGGCGTTGGCGGATGAGTCTGACCGTCTCGAAGCACAATTGCGGGTTATGCCGGATGTGCCAACGACCACAACAGTTACCCAAGAGCAACTTAATCAGACCCGTGTCGCGCTTGATGAATTTGCAACGTTGCAACAACAGCAACGACAAGCAGCCACGCAACAAGCGCAATTCCAAGATGAACGTGATTCGCTGTTGCAGACGCATCATTGGCAATCTGTGCCAGCTGAATTAACACCGTTTCAAGTAAAAGCTTTGCAGACTGGTACGGGAACGGCTGTTGCGGCGCAATATCGGCGGGCGGGCATTGGGGCCTTAGCCTTCGGTGTTATATTGCTAATTGGCTTGGCAATCGCTGGGCAATTATTAGCGGGAATCGTCTTGTTCATCCTATTGGCCGGAGCCGGCCACGTGCTTTACCGGGTGATGCCAAAGCGGGTGGCACCGGATGTTACCTTGCCAGCGGGCTACGAGGGCATGACTAATGAACAAATAATTACAGCGCAACCGGACGTTCAAAGACTCCATGGTTTGATTGCGCGTATTCAAGAATTGATGACGATGCAACAAACGGTGATGCCAGATATGCAACGGGCGGAAGAACGCTTGAATTGGTTAGGGTATCATTTGACGGAATCTGAATATCGCCAACGGTTAGCGGATGAACAAGCCCAAATGACAACAGCGGGTCAGCAGGCAGTTACTCGGGCACAGTACCAACAACGTCTATTAGAAATTTACCAAGCCCTTGATGTGGCTGGCGCTGCTGCCTTGCAAGCTCGTCGTCAGGAGCAACAGGCGATTCTTGCCAAGCAGCAAGAGGCCGATTTGTTGCGTGAACAACTGGGGGATGCTGATTTAACTGTTTTGGCAGCGGCGAGTGAATCGGTTGACGACGTTGCGCCATCGGCATTGGCGATGCGGTTGCAGACGGAATTAGCGGATGCGCAACAACAACTTGCGCGTTTAGACGTGCAACGCCAGCGATTGGCAACTGATACGACAATCGAAGCCCAACAACAAGCGTTAGCAAACCAAGAGGCCACTGTGATTACTGATATGCAGACGTACTTCACGAATCGTTTAGCGAGTGCGTGGGTGAATCGGGTGTTTAACTTAGCGATTGGTGATCGACTACCGCAGTTATTGTCGTCAGCAAGTGCGTTATTAGCACGCTTAACGCAAGGGAACTACACGCAAATTTCACAGACGAAGACTTTAATTAAAGTAACACGTCAAGATGGGGTGATGTTTACCGTGACGCAATTGTCAAAGGGAACAGCTGAACAAGTTTACGTCGCCATGCGCTTGGCATTCGTTAAGTTAGTTGCACCCACGTTAGCCTTGCCAATTATGATTGATGACGCATTTGTAGACTTTGATACACCGCGACAGGAAACCATGTTGCAGGTACTAGCTGAAATGGCCACAGATGAGCAACAAATTTTGTACTTTACGGCACGACGAACAACAGGACACCATATCTTGGATTTGAATGAGCTAAAGGGGGATAAGTAACATGGCAGAAGTGAAACAACTGCGCGATTATCAAGTTGATGAGCGCATGGACATCTTTGTCCTATTGAAGGAAGTTGATCCACGGGTCACACAACAAGGTAAACGGTATCTGGCTGTCTCTGTTGCGGATCGGTCGATGGAAATCCGCGGCATGAAGTGGGATGCAACACAAGAAGAGGCGGATACATTGCAAGCCGGCATGGTTATTTTTATGACAGCTGTTCGGCAAGTGTATCAGGATAAGCCACAACTTAAAATTCTATCAATGCGCCCAACCCGAGTGGGCGAACCGCAAGATCCGAGTGATTTCATGAATGCAGCGCCAATGAAGGCGAGCGAGATGGAAGAAGAAGTCTCGGCGTTGATTTTCCAAATTACTAACGCGACGTGGCAACGGATTGTGCGCCACTTGTTATCGAAGTATCATGATGAGTTTTATAAGTACCCAGCAGCTAAGAGCAATCATCACGCCTTTGCTGGCGGACTTGGCTTCCACTCATTGTCGATTGCTCGTTTGGCCCAAGCGATTGTGAAGCAGTATCCAGGGGTCAATGCTAGTTTGTTATATGCGGGTGCTTTGTTGCACGATTTGGGTAAAGTGATTGAACTAACTGGCCCAATTGCAACACAGTATACGACGGCAGGTAACTTAATTGGTCACATTGTCCTGATCGATGAACAGATTGTTTTGGCAGCAAATGAACTCCATCTGGATTTGTATAGCGAAGATATGTTGGTGCTACGCCATACTGTGTTAGCTCACCATGGGTTGATGGAGTATGGGTCACCTGTCCGTCCGTTGATTAAGGAAGCGAATATTTTGCACCAGTTGGATGAATTAGATGCCAATATGCAAAGTTTTGATAACGCGTTAGCCGAAACAGAACCGGGCGAATTTTCACAACGCCAGTGGGCATTAGATAACCGAAATGTATACAAACCTGATCTAAAATAATGTGAAAAGCGTACCTCTTGTGAGACGGTGCGCTTTTTATTGTGCGTCAAATGTTCCGGCATTGGGATATATTAGAAAATTCTTTTCGTGGAAAACGTTTGCATTGTGAAAGGTTTTTACATAAAATAGACAAGTACTATTCATAAGTTTGTGGATTTTTTTGAGATACGAGAGGTTTAACAATGGAATACTTGATCGGAGTTGACTTGGGAACAACGTCAACTAAGGCAGTTTTGTTTGACACTGAAGGTCACGTGATTGCCAGTGCCAACAAGGGTTACAAGTTGTACCGTGATGAGCCAGACATGGCAGAAGAGGACCTAAACGAAATTTGGGAAGCCTTCGTCGACGCAATGACAGAAGTTGTGCGTGGCGCAAACGGTGGCAAGATTTTGGGTGTGTCATTCAGTTCAGCAATGCACTCATTGATCGCATTTGACGCTGATTGGCAGCCTTTGACACGTGTTATCACGTGGGCTGACACGCGAGCAGTTAAGTACACGGAAGAGTTGAAGTCAACTGGTTTGGGCCAAGAGATTTACAGCAAGACGGGTACACCAATTCACCCAATGGCGCCATTGTCAAAGATGTTGTGGTTGAAGAACGAAAAGCCTGACGTTTACAACAATGCGGCCCACTACTTGGGAATTAAGGAATACTTGTTCCACCGTTTGTTCGGTGCTAACAAGATGGACATCTCAATTGCTTCTGGAACAGGTATGTTCAACATCTTCAACTTGGATTGGGATGAGCAAGCACTTGAAGTGACTGGTATCAAGAAGGAACAAATGCCACAAGCAGTTGAACCTTACGAGATGGAAAAGGGCATGGTTGCCGAATACGCTGCTGTGATGGGCTTGGATATTGATACGCCATTCATTTACGGTGCCGGTGACGGTCCTTTGTCAAACTTGGGTGTTAACGCTGTGCAACCTGGTGTTGCCGCGGTAACGATTGGTACATCAGGTGCCATCCGTGTTGTGACTGACGCACCTAAGATTGATCCTAAGGGACGTACATTTACGTATGCTTTGGACAAGGATCACTGGGTTGTCGGTGGACCGGTTAACAACGGTGGGGATGTCTTCCGTTGGGCCCGCGACAAGATGTTTGACGCTGAGAAGTCAACGGCTGCCTTGATGGGTGTCGATACGTACGATTTGTTGACGGAAATCGCGTCAAAGATCCCAGCTGGTGCTGATGGTTTGCTATTCCACCCATACTTGGGTGGTGAGCGTGCCCCAATCTGGGATGCCAACGCCAAGGGTTCATTCTTTGGTTTGACACACAATCACACGCGTGCTCACATGGTTCGTGCCGTTCTTGAAGGGATTATCTTCAACATCTACATGGTTGCTTTGGCCTTGGAAGAAGTTGTTGGTGACTTGAAGTCAGTGCAAGCAACTGGTGGTTTTGCCCGTTCAGCTTTGTGGCGTCAAATGACGGCTGATATCTTTGAGCAACCTGTTACGGTGCCAACGGCCTTTGAGTCAGGTGCTTTGGCTGCGACGGTTATGGCACAAAAGGCTTTGGGAATGGTTGATAGTTTGGATGTTATCGCCGACATGGTTGGTGATTCAAACACGTACGCACCAAACCCAGAAAACTACGAAGTTTACCGTGAGTTGACACCAATCTTTATTCGTTTGGCGCGTCAATTGCAAACGGAGTACGCAAACATTGCGAACTTCCAACGTAAGCACGTCAAGAAGGAAGACAAGTAAACTTGTTTTCGACTAAACAGATAAACAATTAAAACGTTGCTCACAGCACGTGACTTTATGCCCGTGCTGTGAGCGTTTGTTTTGAATGGCATAATTTACCTATTTTAAGGAGTAGTTTAAACGATGGAATTCGTTATGTTGGCAATTGCAATTTTGATATTGCTTGTCTTGATTGTTAAGTTCAAGTTGAACACGTTCGTATCATTGGTTGTGACGGCGTTTATCTTGGCTTTGTTGTTGGGTATGAACCCAATGGATGTCCCAAGTGCTGTCTTGGGTGACCAAGGTATGGGTAATATCTTGGGATCAAATGCCGTTATCTTCATCTTCGGTGGTATGATTGGGCGTTTGGTTGCGGACGCGGGCGGTTCATACCGTATCGCGAAGACGTTGATCAACTGGTTTGGTATCAAGCGTCTACAATGGGCTGTTTTGATTGCCTCATTTATCATCGGAATTTCAATGATTTTTGGTGTCGGCATGGTTTTGTTGATTCCAATCGTCTTTGCGGTTGCGATTGAGGCTGGTGTGCC
>NZ_KQ970390.1:50580-52466 GCF_001579105.1 Weissella sp. DD23
ATTGCTATACCTTGGAATTTCAATGACGGCTGCCTTGTCATCAGCACAAGGCTTCTTGCCTCCACAGCCCGCACCAACAGCCGTTGCAACATCATTGGGTGCTAACATCGGTTTGACGTTGATTCTTGGGTTGATTGTATCAATCATTACGGCCGTGGTTGCCGGACCTTTGTTCACGAAGTTGGCGCAAAAGTATGCACCAGACGCATTCCAATTCAAGACAGAAATTAAGGCTGTCGGTGAAGTTAAGGAATATGATTTGGACAAGACGCCATCATTCTTCTTGTCAGTTATCACGTCAGTTTTCCCATTGATCTTTATGATCATTGCGACAGTTTACAAGATGATTTACACAGGTGGTGTGACACCAAAGAACCCAAGCGGTTTTGACAAGGTTATTGAATTCATGGCAACACCAGCTGTGGCCATGACGATTGCTTTGTTGTTTGCCATCTTCTCAATGGGTGTTTGGCAAAAGAAGTCAGCCAAGGAAATTGGTGACTCATTGAATAACGGTATGTCAGCTGTTGCCGGTATCTTGTTGATTGTCGGTGGTGGTGGTGCCTGGCGTGGTGTCTTGGTTACTGGTGGTTTGTCAGATAAGGTTGCTAGTTTGTTCCAAGCTAACGGCCACATGTCAGCTATCACAGTCATTATTTTCGCTTGGGCAGTTGCTGCAGTGTTGCGTATTTCTGTTGGATCAGCAACGGTTGCTGGTATGACGGCGGCTGGTATTGTGTTGTCAATCGTGCAATCACAAAACAACCCAACTTTGGCTGTTTTGGTTGCCTTGGCAATCGGTGCTGGATCATTGATTGCATCACACGTTAACGACGCTGGCTTCTGGATTTTCCAAGAGTTCTTCGACTTGACGATTAAGCAAACTTTCCAAATCTGGACGGTTTTGGAAACGATCATTTCCCTTGTTGGTATGGTTGTCATCCTAATCATGGCCATGATTTTGATTTAATTAGCATTTATTAAACCCATCAGTTCGCTGATGGGTTTTTTGTACGCCAAAATCCTGAAAAATGGCCCTTTTTATTTGTTTTAAATGGGTGATAGTGTCAGACTAATACTTGTAAATTATTAGATATCATTCACTTGCCTGGTTGCATTGATTAGGAAATGAAATTTTACTGATTTTTTTAAAACAGGAGGCTTATCTCGATGTCAGATAAGAAGATTACTGCCGGTTTGGCAGCATTGAAGGTTATGGAAGGTTGGGGTATCGATACGATGTACGGTATTCCTTCTGGTACTTTGAGCGGTTTGATGAACGCAATGAGTAACCCTGAAAACAACATTAAGTTTATTCAAGTAAAGCACGAAGAAGTTGGAAGTATGGCAGCTGCCATGCAATACAAGTTTAGCGGTAAGATGGCGGTTGCTGTCGGATCTGGTGGCCCTGGTGCCACGCACTTGATTAACGGTTTGTATGATGCTGCAATGGATGCAACGCCGGTTTTGGCCATCTTGGGTTCAAAGCCATCACGTGAGTTGGGAATGGATTCATTCCAAGAATTGAACCAAAACCCTATGTACAACAACATTGCGGTTTACAACAAGCGTGTTGCGGTACCTGAGCAATTGCCATACATGATTGATGATGCCATCCGTACAGCGATTTCAAAGAAGGGTGTTGCCGTTCTTGAAGTGCCTGCTGATTTCGGTTTTGCTGAAATTGATGCCGAGATGAACTACGCTAACCCAATTTACTCATCTGGTGACATCTACAAGGAGTACAAGCCTGTTGCACCAGAGGCAGCTGATGTTGACGCAGCCGTTGAAATTTTGAAGAATGCCAAGCGTCCAGTTATCTACGCTGGTTTCGGTACAATCGGTCACGGTGAACTTGTCCAAGAGTTGTCTCGTAAGTTGAAGGC
>NZ_KQ970390.1:52486-53816 GCF_001579105.1 Weissella sp. DD23
AGTTGTCTCGTAAGTTGAAGGCGCCGGCATTGACGACTGCCAAGAGTTACGAAGCGTTCGATTATGACTTTGAAGGTTTGATGGGTTCAGCTGGACGTGTTGCTTGGAAGTCAGGAAACGATGTTATCTTCGAAGCAGACACTGTTTTGTTCATTGGTAACAACTACCCATTCTCACAAGTTGAGAACTTCATGGCTGGTGTAAAGCACTTTATCCAAATCGATAGCAACCCAGCTCGTCTTGGCCGTCGCCACAAGGCTGACGTTGCGATGTTGGCTGACGCTGGTTTGGCAGTTAAGGCACTTTTGGAGAAGGTTGAACCAGTTGCTGAGTCAGCCTGGTGGAACGCTGCTTTGAAGGATGCGCAAAACTGGCGTGACTACATGCACAAGATTGAGACGAAGACGGAAGGCCCATTGGAGGCATACCAAGTCTACAACGCAATCAACAAGTATGCTGATGAAGATGCAATCTTCTCAATTGATGTTGGTGACACGACGCAAATGTCAATTCGTCACTTGCACATGACGCCTAAGAACATGTGGCGTACATCACCATTGTTTGCCACGATGGGTATTGCCATCCCTGGTGGAATTGGTGCAAAGAACGTCTTCCCAGATCGTCAAGTCTTTAACATTGCCGGCGACGGTGCCTTTGCGATGACTGATTCAGATATCGTAACGGCTGTTCGTTACAACATGCCAGTTATCAACGTTGTTATGACGAACACGCAATACGGCTTCATCAAGGACAAGTACGAGGATACCAACACGTACCGTAACGATGAAATCGTTGACTTTGGTGATGTTGATTATGCTAAGATTGCTGAAGCCCAAGGTGCTGTTGGTTTGACGGTTAACAGCATTGCTGACATCGATAAGGTGATGCAAGAAGCCGTTGATTACTACAAGCAAGGTCGTGTCGTAGTCGTTGATGCCAAGATCACGAAGGAGCGTCCAATTCCTGTCGAAGGTTTGAAGCTCGATCCAGCGCTTGCAACTGAAGAAGAAATCAAGGCCTTTAAGGAGCGCTTTGATGCACAAGAACTTGTACCATTCCGTAAGTTCCTTGAAGAAGAGGGACTTAAGTCACAAGTCGTTAAGGTTAACGACGAAGACACGAAGTACAACTTCTAATTAATTAGTTCATAAATACGAAGCACCTACCATTGTGTGGGTGCTTCTTTTTTTAGTGCGTGTCGTCCCTGTTGCGGCAGCCGAGTTGTTCTCTGATGGCTGAGATGACCAAAGTCGGCTAAGCAGGCAATTAATAAATTGCTGGTCCAAAGCGGTGACCAACAGATACATTCCTAAATGTTGGACAAAAACAG
>NZ_KQ970390.1:54369-57735 GCF_001579105.1 Weissella sp. DD23
GTGTATACTAGTAAAGTTGGTTTTATGAAAACGATTCCATAAAATTTAAAGAGATATTTTTTTTGAGATTATTTGTAGAGGTGTTTGGAATGTTTTCTGTACTTGCAGGCCTCACTACTGATCCTTCAACAGGGTTGTACCAATGGATGTCAAACGGCTTGAACGTTTGGCCATTTTTGGTCCTAGTGGTGGGTATCGCTATTTTGCTATTTTTGATTCTCAAGGCCAAGGTTAACACGTTTGTGTCATTGATTATTACATCAATTCTCGTGGCTCTTGGTTTGGGAATGAACCCAGCTGGTATTGCCGATGCGCTTAAGAACGGTATCGGTGGCACGATGGGTGAGTTGGTCATTGTCTTCGGTTTCGGGTCAATGATTGGTCGTTTGGTTTCTGATGCTGGTGGGTCATACCGTATCGCAACAACTTTGATTAACAAGTTTGGTAAGTCAAAGTTGCAATGGGCGGTTGCGGGTGCCTCATTTATTATCGGAATTTCATTGCTATTTGAAGTTGGTTTGGTTGTTTTGATTCCAATCGTCTTCACAATTGCTTTGGAAGCTGGCGTATCATTGTTGTATCTTGGAATTCCAATGGCCGCTGCTTTGTCAGCAGCCCAAGGATTCTTGCCACCACAGCCATCACCAACGGCTGTGACGAACGTTTTGGGTGCTAACATCGGGGTTGTCTTGATGTACGGAATCATCGTTGCCATTGTGGCGTTGATTGTAGCGGGACCTTTGTTCACACGTTTCGTACGTAAGATTGAGCCAAAGGCGTTCAAGATTACAAAGCACTTGGATGCAATCGGTGAAGTCAAGACGTTTAAGCTGGAAGAGACGCCATCATTTGGCTTGTCAATCGTGACGTCATTGATGCCTGTGTTCTTCATGTTGATTTCAACGGTTTACACGTTGGCCCACAACGGTGGTAAGCAGGTTTACTCAGGTATGGTCGGGGATGCAGCATGGAAGGCGATGACCGCTTCAGCTCGTCACGGTTACTTGACGGATCCATCAACGCTTGACCGTGTGATTGCCATGTTTGGTAACCCAGTGATTGCGATGGTTATTGCAATGGCCTTTGCGATCTGGTCAATGGGACCAAAGCAAGGTCGTACGATGTCAGAAGTTGGTGGCTCAATGTCAGAAGCATTGAAGTCAATCGCTAACTTGTTGATGGTTATCGGTGGTGGTGCAGCCTTCAAGGGAATCTTGACGGCCGGTGGTATTTCAACTGCGATTGCCACAGCATTCTCACACACGTCATTGTCACCAATCATCTTCGCATGGTTGATTGCCGTTATCTTGCGTGTATCTGTTGGATCAGCTACGGTTGCTGGTTTGACAACGGCCGGAATTGTGGCGCCTTTGGTTGCTAACCAAACGGCGGTTAACCCAGCGTTTGTTGTGCTTGCTATCGGTGCTGGTTCATTGGCAGCTTCACACGTTAACGATGCTGGTTTCTGGATGTTCAAGGAATTCTTTGACTTGGACGTACCACAAACGTTGAAGATTTGGACTGTCCTTGAAACAATCATTTCAGTTGTTGGTTTGATTGTTATCTTGATTTTGTCAGCCATCTTCTCATAACTTACACATGTCATAAAATACCCTAACTTCAGTCAAAGTTAGGGTATTTTTATTTGCGATTATGTCTATAATAATTTTTTCTAAGATACTTTTAGGGGATAGGTCATGAAGGTTTGGCATAATAAGTGGGTCCGCTGGGTCTGGTATAACACAACGGGGCTTTTCTGTTTACTCTATATTTTTCATGTTTCGGTGTTGGGAATCGGTGGTTGGATTATCACGCTGTTAACAATTAGCATGTTGGCAATTGCAGTGTTGATGATGATTTCAACGCTCTTACGACATTTGCGTAGCTTCCAAATGGCACTGCCAGAAGAGAAGGATACTCAGGCGTAAAAGCGATGGTAAAACGTGGTCCGGAAAGGTATACTTAAAGTAACTAGCGTGTCTGTATGACACAGTCGGACTACAACAAAACAAGGGCGCGTCTCAATTACGCGCTTTTAGTTTGGAAACAAGAAGGTATTGCCATTGACCACCGTAACTGTACAGCCAGGCGTTTTTTTACACGTACTGCCTAGCCAGCAATTTGCCACAACCCGAATTCTCGTTAATTTCACCCGCCAACATGACGCGACTTCTTTGGGCGGCCGTGTCCTAGCCAGCAATATGCTGGAAACGGCTTCTAAAAAATATCCTTCACAAACAGCTTTGGCCCGCGCACTGAGTGAACTCTATGGTGCGTCCTTTGGCACAGATGTTTTGAAAACTGGTGCATTGCACACGTTACGACTACGAATGACGTTGGTTCACGATTCGTTTGCACCGGATTCAGAAAGTCTGTTGGTTGATGGCTTTGCTTTTATCCGGGAGATGATGTGCGCGCCACTCGGTGATGCCGAACAGGGCTTTGATCCAACTGTTTTTGAGCGCCAACGTGAAATCTCACTTGATGAAATCGCCGGTTTACAGGAAGAAAAGCCGTTCTATGCGGCTCGGCAAGCCATCAATGCTTATTTCGATGATCCAGTGCAGGCATTGCCGGCTTACGGGACTGTTGACTTGCTTAAAACGGTCACTCCCAAGGAAGCCTGGGATGCCTGGTTTGATACGATGCAGCATGATCGCGTTGATATTATTGTTTTGGGTGATGTCGATGTTGCGACAGTTACGCAGGCAGTACAACAATTGCCACTAACCGGTCGTGCCATTGTGGGAAATCCCTATTATGAGCAACCAGAAAAAGATGCTGTTAAGCAGGTGGTTGAACTTGACAAGGTGAATCAGGCCCGCTTGATTCTGGCTTATCAATTGCATATTGCGCAGACGGATCGTTTTCAAGGCTTTGTGTTTAATGCATTGTTTGGTGGCTTAGCTGTCTCGCGTTTGTTTATGAATGTGCGTGAGTCAGCTGGCTTGGCTTATTCTGTCTATTCAGATTACAACCCATACACTGGTTTGCTCATGGTTGAGGCCGGGGTGGACCATGCCAAATTAGGTGAAGCCGAGCAACGAATTGACGCGGAGTTGACCCGCCTACAGACGGAATTAGTTGCTGACGACGAACTTGCCATGATTAAACGCTTGATGAAGGCAGACTATGTGACTTCCTTGGACCAACCAGGCCGCATCACAGAACGATTGCAGAATCAAGAATTAATCGGGTATCACACCACAGCTGAAGAGTGGTTGGCCGCCGTTGAGTCGGTTACCGCACAACAAGTACAACAAGTTGCGAACGCAGTCAAAAAACAACTGCATTATGAATTAGTGGGAGGGACCCAGAATGACTGATGCTGTGACACGTTTTGCGCCCAATGAGCGTCATGAAACA
>NZ_KQ970390.1:58156-61619 GCF_001579105.1 Weissella sp. DD23
CATTTTTTGGAGCACAAACTCTTTGCACAACCTGGCTATGATGCGTTTTCACGGTTGAGTGAGCTAGGGGCGAATGCCAATGCGTTTACAACTCAGACCCGGACCAGTTACTTTTTAACCGCCCCGGCGAACGAGTATGAGGCGCTAAAGGAATTGTTAACGTTTACCCAGGAGCCTTATTTTGAGGCTGAATCCGTTGCACGCGAGCAGGATATCATTTCGCAAGAAGTCGATATGTATCAAGATGATACGAATGCGCGGTTGTATCGTTTGATTTTAGGCCAATTATTTAAGGATGATCCAATGGCCGACGATATTGCTGGTACGACTGAATCAGTTCATAGCGTGACGCCAGAAGATTTACAGTTGGCTTTTGACGCATTCTATCGGCCCGACAACATGGACGTCGTGATTGCGGGGGCTTTTGATGAAACAACAGTTCGTGACCTAATTAACGCATCACCAGCTGGTCAACGGCCCGCCGTGGCGCCAGTATCAGTGCCAACTCACGAGCTGCAACCAGTAAGTGATGATATTTTAGAGGTCGAAATGGATGTTGTTCGCCCTAAGGTAGCGATGGGACAACGTTGGTATGATGGCGCCGATATGCCGACTGGTCGGGAAGCGTTGCGGATTGCAATTGCGGGTAGTTTGGCAGTTGATTTGGTCTTTGGTGAATTCTCACCAACTTACATGACTTGGTATGACTCAGGGATGATTGACGATTCGTTCAGTGCAGAGTTTGACTGGGAACGGGGGGTAGCGTTTTTGACCATTGCCGCCGAGACACCAGAAGCTGATGAACTAATTGATGCAGTCGCTGATGAATTGGAAAACATGGCCGATCGTTTTGCGGCTTTGCAAGCAGATTTCGAATTAGTTAAGAAAGATGCCTTGGGCCGCTTAATTAACAAGTTGAATCAACTTGAAGAAATTGTCACTCGCTTTGAAGGATCAACCTTTGATTTTGCGACATTACGTGACGAAATTAATATTTTGCAAGCATTGACGTTTACAGATGTATTAGAAATCTTAAGAAATGCCCAAGTCAGTGCATTGACAACCGTAATTGCGACGCCAAATGCTTTGGACATGTGATAGAATAAGCCTATATGCAATTATAATGACAATAAATAGTTAAGGATGAGAGACTAATGAACGAAGAGCGCAACAGCGTAATCGGACAAGAGCTACAAAATGCTCGTCTTGATAAGGGGCTATCCCTTGACGATATTCAACAATCAACAAAAATTCAAAAGCGCTACCTAGCAGCCATTGAAAATGGTCAATTCGACCAGTTGCCTGGTGCTTTCTACGAGCGCGCGTTTGTACGCCAATATGCGTCAGCTGTTGGCTTAGACGTGACGGAATTCATGCAAAATCATGATATTCAAACGCAAACAGTTGAACCAGACTTGAGTGGGGCACGTGTGGATTCAGATAATGTGACGCGTGCTGGTATGCACCATGTTGAAGAGTCAACGGCTGAAAAGACGCGCCAAATGTTACCAAAGATTTTAATTGGGGTTGCCGTGGTGGCAATTATTGGTATTATTTGGGCACTAGTTGCGTCATTTGCTGGCTCAGCTAAGCAAGAAAACACAACGTCATCAGTCTCTGTCACAACGTCAAAGGTGTCATCATCAGCGTCATCGGATGCTGAAAAGTCCTCAACGGACGCGTCAAAGGAATCAGCTGCGAAGTCTTCTTCTGCATCATCTGAGAAGAAGGATAAGGATGCTGTTGATTTGGGTGCTGGTCAAGCAACTGGCAACACCGTTAACTACGGCACTGTTAAGGCCCCTGCTAACAAGGAGTTGACGTTGAACTTGAAGACGACTGGTGCTTCATGGATTCAAGTGAGTGATGCATCAGGTGCCGTTTTGTGGAACGGTACATTGCAAGCAAACGGGAACCAAGATGTTAAGATTCCAGCAACTGTTCCTGGTGTACGTGTTTCAATTGGTAACGCAGCTGCGACAGCAGTATCACTTGACGGCAAGTCAGTTGACTTGATGGCAAACAATGCAACGGTCTGGAACCTTGCAATGACGTTTGCCCGCTAAAAGATAGTAAGGAGCGTTAACAGTCATGAATTTACCTAACAAGCTTACGGTGTTCCGTATGATTTTGATTCCAGTGTTTATGCTAGTATTGGCATTGCCATTGGATTGGGGAACATTGCAAGTTGCGGGCGCACAATTGCCAGTGACACACTTGGTTGCCGCGATTATCTTCATTGTGGCGTCATTAACTGACTTGGCGGATGGTAAGATTGCTCGCAAGTATAAGCTAGTGACGAACTTTGGTAAGTTTGCCGATCCTTTAGCAGATAAGCTATTAGTAATGACCGCATTGATTTTCTTTGTTCAATTTGGTTGGGTACCTGCTTGGATGGTTGCCATTATCGTTATTCGCGAATTGGCGATTACCGGGTTGCGCACGCTGATTGTTGAAAACAACGGTAAGGTATTGGCTGCTGCGATGCCAGGCAAGATTAAGACGGCTTCTCAAATGGTTGCTATTTCATTTTTCTTGCTACATGATATCGTGTTTGCAATGGCCAATATTCCATTTGCCATGATTATGATCTGGATTGCGTTGTTAGCAACGATTTATTCAGGAATTGATTATTTCTATAAGAACCGCGATGTTTTCTCGGATGGTTTTAAGTAAATCATAATTAGGAGGTAGGGTGACACCTGATGTGTTAGCCTGCCTCCTTTTGTATTAGAATAAGTAGTGACAGAAAATGGACAAATGGACCATGATATCGTCTATATTGGATAACACATGAAATTGGAGGCTGCAGATGACGAATGAAGAAGTTGGCCGGGCGTTGATTGCACGAGGTGAGACGATTACGTCGGCAGAATCCTTAACGGCGGGGATGTTTGTTAGTACGCTGGCTGGTGTTAGTGGTATTTCAGCCGTTTTGCCAGGGGCATTTGTGACATATGCTGCAGCTGCCAAGACGCAACTCGTCGGTGTGCCAGCGGACATGATTGCGACGTATGGCGTGGTGTCGGCAGAGGTTGCTAAGGCGATGGCAACGGGTGCGAAAGCAACGTTGCAGACGGCGTGGGGGATTAGCTTCACCGGCGTGGCCGGACCTGACGCGCTGGAAGGGCATCCGGCTGGCACGGTGTTCATTGGTGTCGCGGCACCGGATGGATCAGTAGTCGCCACGGAGCACCATTTTTACTGGTGATCGGCAAGCCGTGCGGGAAGCAAGTGTCGCAGCTGGTTTTGCAGCGATTGCAACAAAACTCGCCGAGTTGGCAAAATAGTTGGGAAAACATTTGAATTATTGTAGCGATTAGGTTACACTATATTTATATTAAGTTTAAGTTAACAAGTGGAGGCCGATAAAAATGGCATCAGGAAAAAACATTAACCCAAATAAGAAGTTGGAAGGAAAGATTGCAGACCCTAAGGAACGTCAAAATGCCTTGAACGAAGC
>NZ_KQ970390.1:61639-65079 GCF_001579105.1 Weissella sp. DD23
CTTTTGGTAAGGGATCTGTTATGAAGCTAGGTGATAGCCAATTTACGAAGGTGCAATCAACGTCAGCTGGTTCATTGAAGTTGGACGTGGCTCTTGGCATTGGTGGCTACCCTAAGGGTCGTATCATTGAAATCTATGGACCTGAATCATCAGGTAAGACAACGTTGGCTTTGCACGCAGTTGCTGAGGCCCAACGTAATGGCGGAATTGTCGCTTATATCGACGCCGAAAACGCGATGGACGTTGAGTATGCTAAGGCATTGGGCGTTGACGTTGATGAGTTGCTGTTGTCACAACCAGATACTGGTGAACAAGGATTGGCAATTGCGGATGCCTTGATTACATCAGGTGCAATCGACATGGTCGTTATTGACTCTGTTGCCGCATTGACGCCAAAGGCTGAAATTGACGGTGAAATCGGTGATTCAACGGTTGGTTTGCAAGCACGTATGATGTCACAAGCTTTGCGTAAGATGTCAGGTGCTATTTTGAAGACTGGTACAACAGCCATCTTCATTAACCAATTACGTGAAAAGATCGGTATCATGTTTGGTAACCCAGAAACAACGCCTGGTGGACGTGCGTTGAAGTTCTACTCATCAGTACGTTTGGATGTCCGTCGTAAGGGTGGTATTGATGCGACGAAGGCTGATGGGGATGATATCAAGTCGGTTGGTAATTTGACACGTATTAAGGTTGTTAAGAACAAGGTTGCGGCGCCATTCCGTGAAGTGGAAGTTGAAATCTTGTTTGGTAAGGGAATTTCTAAGACTGGTGAAATGATTGACTTGGCGGCTGATAAAGATATTATCGTTAAGTCAGGGTCATGGTTCTCATATAATGGTGAGAAGATTGGTCAAGGAAAGGTCAATGTTATTCGTTGGTTGGAAGACCCAGAACACAAGGCGATTTACGATGATGTCTATAACCAAGTTCGTGAAGCCTACATCGGTAGCCATGATGGCGCCGATGGTTCAGCTGATGATAACGACACGTCAGCTGATAACGTGGATGATATTGAACTCGAAATTGATGAAAACTAAGTAACTTTTGGAAACTCGTATTATGGTACAGCGATGTAGTGTAGTACGAGTTTTTTGATGCCGATTTTCAGGTTATTAAGTTATGTCATAATTGGGACGTTGAATGCCGCGATTTATTCGCGATAATAGGCCTTTTATCGCCACAACAAAATAGTTGTTCTATACTAATCATGTAATAAAAAAGGAAAAGGAAGTTAATCACTGCGAAAGCAGTTGGAGGTAGTCATCATGGCATACACTAGACAAGAAGTACAAGATTGGGTAAAGAAGTTGGATTTGAACACTTGGGGACCTACTGAGGTTTACTGGTCAGACCAATTCCACCGCGTGCACGTTATTGCCGCAGATGCAGAGAGTGAAGCAGTTACGGCTAAGATTCACGCAGCAGTGGAAGCTGAAATCGCTGCAGGCACGACTGATGAAACTGACGCACGTGATTTCCTAGAACACCTTATCGTGACAGATTACGCTCAAGAAGATTAATACGCTGGGCAAGACAGTGGCTCGCCCAATAAAAACTAACAAATCCCAGCTTTGTCGACTCATTAGGTCGTAAGGCTGGGATTTGTTGTTAGGTAAAAAACGACTACTTGAAAAAGAGTAGTAATTAAACCCAAATTGTAGTACCATGGAATCACTAAATTTACGTAGGGGGACCCCTGTTTATGGAACCATATGAAGCCGAGCAGCAACGCTTGGATACCGTCTTGGAGAAGATTCAAGACGCGAAGGTACAAAATGATTTAGATCGAAAAAATGCTGAACAAAAACAGGCTGACGTCGATAATGGGTGGAACGATGTCCGCTTTAGGTCATCAACGTACGGCAGCTTGTTCGAAACGGCGATGTCTGTACGTCAACAGCAACAGATGTTACAAGAACGTGAATTGGCGATGAATTCAGTTGAGCACCAAGCGGTTGTCTTGGACCGTTTACAAGCGCGACCATACTTTGCGCGTATTGATGTGCAAGAAGCTGGTTCAGAGACGGTTGAACCAATTTATATCGGCTTGGCATCGTTCTCTGATTCACCAGATAATTTCTTGGTTTACGACTGGCGCGCACCAATTTCTTCTATTTATTATGATGCGGGTTTGGGCAATGTGACCTACGAAACACCAGATGGCAAGCAGGAAGCAAATGTTCACCTGAAGCGTCAATTCCAAATTGAAGATGGCACGATTGTGACGATTTTCGACACCGACGAAGCTGTGGGTGATCAAATGTTGTTGAATGCTTTGTCTGGTGAATCAACAACTAAGATGAAGTCAATCGTGACGACGATTCAAAAGGAACAAAATAAGATTATCCGAAACACGGCCGCTGAATTGCTGTTCGTACAAGGAGCGGCGGGTTCTGGTAAGACTTCAGCTGTTTTGCAACGTGTGGCATACCTACTTTACCGTTATCGTGGTCATTTGACGTCTGGTCAAGTGGTCATGTTCTCACCAAATCAACTATTTAACGATTATATCGACCAAGTTTTGCCTGAATTGGGTGAGCAAAACATGGTTCAAATGACATATTACCAATACGCATCACGCCGTTTGCCAAAGTTGCAACTTGAAACGTTACAAGAACGTTTTGAGGCGCAACCAGCCGGCGCTCAAAAGCGTATCATTGACTTGAAGGGTACAAGTGTCTACTTCGATGCCATGCAACGCTATGCTGATGGCTTGAACAAGGCTGATATTAAGGTCCGCCCAATTAAGTTCCGTGGGCAAGAAATCATTTCTAAGGAAAAGATTGTCGACATTTATTATTCATTCAATGAGAACTATAAGCTGGGTAACCGTCTTCAAGGGACGAAAGAACGACTAATGAAGATGTTGCAAGGTCGAATTGGTAATGAGATGCAAGCTGATTGGGTCGAAGCTGAAATTCAAAACTTGACGAAAGAACAGTATGACACCATGTTGGGTGATAACCCGCGTGAGTTTAAGTCTGATGAAGAAGAAACCAAGTATTTGGCTAAAATCATTGTGACGAATGCCCTGGCGCCAATCGCCAAGGGTGTCAACCGAAATCGTTTTATCAATATTAACAATCAATTTATTCATTTCTTGCGTTCTGTGCCAAAGTTGGTTAACTTGGCGGCCTACGATATTACGGAAGCGGATTGGACCAAGTCGGTTGAATACACAGTGAATAAGATGAAGAACGGTGAATTACCAATGGCCGACATGACACCATTTATGCTGTTATTCGACTTGATTAAGGGTAGTCGCGGTGAGCGTGGCATTCGCTTTGTCTTTATTGATGAAATCCAAGACTACACACCATTCCAATTGGCCTTTTTGAAGTTTAGTTTCCCACGTGCTCGCTTTACGATGTTGGGTGATTTGAACCAAGCCATTTTCACGAAGGAAAACGCCGTCAGTTTGCAGGATGAATTGT
>NZ_KQ970390.1:65099-66386 GCF_001579105.1 Weissella sp. DD23
AAAAGTCAGAATACGTGCAATTAACGCAAACGTATCGTTCAACCCAACAAATTACCGATTACTCAAAGGCCATTTTGATTAACGGTGCCCAAATTGATGCCTTTGAACGTGAGGGTGACAAGCCAGTTGTTAAGATTTTGCCATCACAAGATAAGATGGTTGAAGCAACCTTGATGCAATTGGTCGCTAATGATGAAGCTGACGAAACAACGGCAATCATTACCAAGACACTGGCAGATGCGGAAGTTGCGTACGAGGCACTCCGTGAACGCGCTGACGTGACCATTATTCGGACCGAGAATCAACGTCTGGTACCTGGCACAATTATCGTGCCAGCCTACTTGGCTAAGGGACTTGAATTTGACGCTGTCATTATGTGGGATGCTTCAGAAGGCGTTTACCACGGCGATGATGAACGTCAGTTGGTCTACACAATTGCATCACGTGCTATGCACCAGTTAACGGTCTTAGCTGTAACATCATTGACGCCATTGCTGGCCGAAGTTGACGAGCGTTTGTACGAAAAGGGGTAAGAACCATGAGTGAGGCACCGTTTAATTATGCGGTATTTCAGCGTGATGAATGGCACGAATTAGTCGTGCCTGCAGCTGACCGAGATACATCTCACGTCACACCAAAGGTATTGGGAGAAATTAAAGCGTTTAATGACCAAATTTCAATGAGTGATGTCGCCGATGTTTATGATCCATTGGTCCATTACATTAAGTTGCGCCATGCACAGTATTTGCGTGATCGTGAAGAACGTGAGCGCTTTTTAGGTCGCGCAATTAAGCCAAGCCCGTTTGTTATTGGCATTGCTGGTTCGGTGGCTGTTGGTAAATCAACCACAGCCCGGTTGCTCCAATACATGTTGCAAGCGGAGTATGGTGAACAAAACGTTGCCTTAACGACAACGGATGGTTTCTTGTTGCCTAATGAAGAATTGCAAGCACAAGGTATTTTTGATCGGAAGGGTTTCCCAGAATCATACGATATGCCAGCGCTGCTTGAATTTATGAATAACGTTAAAGATGGTGATGAAGTCGTTCGGTCACCACGCTATTCGCACGACATATCAGATGTCTTAGTGAATGAATTCGACACGTTTAAGCGCCCAGAGATTTTTATTGTCGAGGGTATTAATACGTTACAAGCGGCGCCTAATTCGCCAGTCTACTTGTCAGACTTCTTTGATTTGTCGTTATATGTGGATGCAGAGACATCATTAATTGAGCATTGGTACATTGATCGATTTGAGGCGTTGCTGCAACAGGCAAAGGAAGAGGC
>NZ_KQ970390.1:66533-67892 GCF_001579105.1 Weissella sp. DD23
CGTTGCTGCAACAGGCAAAGGAAGAGGCAGATCCAACGAATTTCTTCTTTCCTTATACGCAAATTCCAGTAGCTGAGGCGGTAGCTGGTGCGCGTCGCGTCTGGGAAACGGTTAACTTACCGAACCTAACGGACTACATTTTACCAACGCGTGAACGAGCTGATTTAATTCTTCATAAGGCGATGGGACACGGAATTAACGAAATTTGGTTACGCAAATTCTGATTTCATTACTTTTCAACGTGTCATGAATGTGACAAAAATAGACAAAAGCCAGGAAATCAACGTTTTCCGGCTTTTATTTATCAATTTAAGTTACAAAAAACATGTTATTTAACCGGTTAATTAAATGGCGGGAAATGCCTATATATCAATGGTTTACACGTGTAACACACCTTATGTAACGTTAATATGACACAAAAAGGGGTCATGATATTGTTTCTAGACATGTTATGTAATGAATGTGTAATTTTAAGCCTGCTCAGCTTGGTAAACTATGTCTTGTGGTTGAGGCAAGGAAGAAGCCTCATATAAGAGAACGTGCTTGAGCAATAGGGTTCGCACGACATAGATACAATCCTTAGGAGTGTTTAACTGATTATGAGTAAGATGAAAGAAACAGCATTGACGATCGCCGGTTTGGCTTCAGTATTGGTTGCAGGCCAAACTGTTGCAAACGCCGCTTCAACATACACGGTTCAAAAGGGCGACACGTTGTCAGAATTGGCAGACAAGTTTAACTTGACTGTTGAAGACTTGGTTAAGACTAACAAGATTACTGACGCAAACATGATTTTTGCTGATCAACAAATCGAAGTGCCAACGCAAGAAGAGCTTAATGAAAATGCGTTGAACACGACTGCTGCATCATCAGCTAACAGCGCTGCATCAGATGCTGCTTCATCAGCAATGTCAGAAGCTGTTGCTTCAATGACTGCTGCATCAGAAGCTGCCGCATCATCTGCCGCTGCTTCAGAGGCCGTTGCATCATCAGTTGCCGCTTCAGAAGCTGCTGCCTCAAAGGCTGCTGAGTCAGAAGCCGCTGCTGCTTCAGTTCAAGCACAACCAGTTGCACAAGATACTGCCGTTGCTGAGCAAGCTGAGCCAGTTGCACAACAAGCTGCTCCTGCAGCCGCACCAGCCGCTGGTGGTTCAGTTTATGACCAATTCATTGCTAACGGTGGTACTGATGCCTTGTGGCAAAACATCGTAATGCCTGAATCAGGTGGTAACCCTAACGCCGTTTCACCAAACGGTTACATGGGATTGGGTCAAACTAAGGAAGGCTGGGGAACGGGTGACGTTGCCACGCAAACTAATGGTTTGGTTGACTACGCCGTTTCACGTTACGGTTCAGTTG
>NZ_KQ970390.1:67912-72431 GCF_001579105.1 Weissella sp. DD23
GGCCCTTCGGTGGCCGAGCACTTTTTGTGTCTTATTACGGCACTTCTTTGTGAAACAATCGGCAATCTTTGTCAAAAAAGTTGACAAAAATACTTGCAAAGTTTGTTAAGTAGCTTTACAATTAATTCTTGTCAAATTGATGCACTTATAATTAAATAGAACAATTGGAGGATGACATGGCAAAAAATAAAAGTGTTGCTATGGACATCAACGGAAACCCATTTAGTCGCTCTGCCATGGTGGCAGTGCTCTTGATCGGTACTTTCGCTGGTGTGTTAATGCAAACTTCGTTGGGTACCGCAATCCCAACTTTGATGCGCGATTTTGATATCACGTTAGCCACGGCCCAACAAGCAACGACATGGTTCTTGTTAGCTAATGGTATTATGATGCCAGTTTCTGCGTACCTATCAACGCGTATTCCATCTAAGGTCTTGTACATTTTCGCGTACTTGATGTTGTTTGCCGGTATGGCAACGACGGCCTTTACACCCGCACACCACGATATGTGGTGGATGTTCTTGCTGGGACGTATCCTGGTGGCCATCGCGGTGGGTGTGACTATGCCGTTGATGCAGGTGGTAATGGTGAACATCTTCCCAGCCGAAGAGCGTGGGGCAGCCATGGGAATTAATGGTATTGTCATTGGTTTGGCACCTGCCATTGGACCAACGTTGTCTGGATGGATTTTGGAAAAGAATCACCACTTCTTGGGTCTGACGATTTCTGACTCTTGGCGGACGATTTTCTACTTGCCAATGTTTGTTTTGGCATTGGTAATTATCGCATCACCATTCTTTATTAAGAATGTTATTCCTAACCGTAAGATGAAGTTGGATGTGCCATCATTGATTATCTCAACGCTTGGGTTCGGAATCTTCTTGTGGTCATTTACTAATGTGGCGACTGATGGTTGGGGCGACTTTAAGAACGTTATCTTGCCAATGATTGTTGGTTTGTTGTTCATCGTTTTGTTCGTCGTACGCCAATTGAAGTTGGATGAACCATTTGTTGACGTGAAGGTCTTTAAGAACCACCAATTCGCGTTGACGACTGTGTCAGTTATGATGGCAATGATGGCGATGATGGGTGTCGAAATGATGTTGCCAACGTACTTGCAAAACGTTCACACCATGTCACCATTGGAATCAGGATTGACGTTGTTGCCTGGGGCTTTGATGATGGGTATCATGGCGCCAATCGCTGGTTCAGCCTACGATAAGATCGGGGCTAAGCGTTTGGCCTTGACTGGTTTCTCAATCTTGGCCATTGGAACAGTACCGTTCCTATTCTTGACGGCGTCAACACCAGCACACTTCATTACCGCTTTGTACGCGGTTCGTATGTTTGGTATCGCCATGGCAATGATGCCGTTGACGGCGATGGCCATGTCAGTATTGCCACCAGCTGAGGCACCACACGCAACAGCTGCTAACAACACGGCCCGCCAAGTTGCGTCAGCCGTTGTTGTGGCCTTGCTGTCATCAGTAACACAAAATGTGATTTCAAATAATGAGCCTGCTAAGGCATTGTCAAAGACGAACCCACTCCAGTACGGGGCGGATTACTTGGACGCTTCAATGAAGGGATTCCACGTATCATTTGCCATCGGTTTGGGATTTGCCATCGTTGGTATCGTCGTTGCGATGTTCTTGAAGGGTGGGGCCATTAAGGCAGCCGGTTATTCAAACCACAAGCCGGTTGACCCACAAATGAAGGAGGCTGAATAAGATGGTTATTATCCTTTTGGCAGTCTTCGCCATTTTGACGTTTATTTCTTGGATTAAGATTGAAAATGTCCCTGCTCGTGTAACATCTGGCTTGATTTCAGGTGGATTACTACTGGCGACAGTTTTGATGTTGGTAGCGAACTTCAACAACCATTTCGGTATGGAGAAGGTTACTAAGACGGAAACCAAGACAATTTATTCTGCCGGTGGTTCTAAGGTTCCAGCTGGTATGATGATTGCCCAAGCATTGGGGACAAAGTCAAACAACTATGTTATGATTTACGCCGATAAAGAAAACGCTAAGCCAACGGCTCACTTTGTGCCTAACAAGAATCACATTGTAGAGGCGGTTAAGAAGACGGCGACTTATAAGTTGATCGATGCTGATAAGGCAACGGTCACGACTAAGACGACTCGTTGGGAGTGGCAAAACGATTTCTTTAAGTTGATGTTTGGGTTTGGTGGTGAAGGCCACTCATTGTATAAGCAACAAACAGTTGTTAAGTTGCCTAAGGATACGTGGGTGGTTATGACGCCGGCACAATCAAAGGCTGTACAAGCGAAGCAAAAGGCGGCTGCGGCTAATCCTGCTGCTGCGCAAGCACAACAAGAACAACTAAAGGCTGCGGCTTCTGCAAAGATTGCTGCGTTCATGCAAGCTAACCCAAAGGCTTCACAAGACGAAGTTAAGGCGTACACCACAAAGGTGACGGCTGAACTAACGGCTGAGGCAATGAAGGCGATGCTAAAGTAAACGAAACGGACATCCTGACACAGTCAGAATGTCCGTTTTTGTTTCAAAATTTATACCAATCATAGACCGACGGCTTTTTTGGATAAGATTAAAATATTTAATTTAAAACTTTGGGTATCTTTCTTTGGATAAGCGTGTTATACTTATGTACATAGTTTAAAGGATTTTGTTTTATGTTTCACAGAAATATCTGGCATCGTCATATTTAGATTATTAAAAAATTCGGCAATAATTGCCAGGAGGTTTCAGACATGGAACAAGGAACAGTAAAGTGGTTTAACGCAGACAAGGGATTCGGTTTCCTTTCACGTGAGTCAGGTGACGATGTATTCGTTCACTTCTCAGCTATCCAAGGTGACGGCTTCAAGTCATTGGAAGAAGGACAAGCTGTATCATTCGAAGTTCAACAAGGTGACCGTGGCTTGCAAGCTGCTAACGTTACTAAGTTGTAATAACGGCTTAAAGGCAACCTGGTAATCATCAGGTTGCCTTTTTGTTTGCAGTTTTAAAAGGAGCAGTGGGTGTAATGACAGTGTGGACGAAGCGTGTTGTTTTACCAGCAGATCAACCGGCAATTTCAATTAAAGAACAGTTAACGGCTTGGCAAGTGCCACGACGCATCAGAGGCAATTTTAGAATGGGGCGGCGTATCTTATTAAATGGCGTTTACCAACCGACCTCAACGCGTTTAAAGCCGGGTGACGTCCTCGATATGACCTGGTTGCCGGCGGATTTTGAAGTGGCGGATTCGCATTACGTCCCAGATGCTAGTCAGCCATTAGATGTATTGTTTGAAAATGATGATTTAATTGTTGTGAATAAACGAAAGGGTGTCAAAACCCATCCGAATTCGCCAGGTGAAGATGGCACCATGATGAATTTTGCGCAGGCTTATTTAGCAGAGCAGGGCAAATCGGCGTATATGGTGCATCGGTTGGATGGCGACACGACAGGGGCGTTAATTATAGCTAAAAATCCTTATGTTGTGCCGATGTTAAACCAAATGTTGCGTGACAAGACTATCAAGCGAACGTACCTGGCGTGGGTATGTGGCAACATTACCTCAACAAGTGGCACTATTGATGCACCAATTGGCGATAATCCAGTAGATTCACGCACACGGACGGTCAACGGGCCTAATGCGCGTCCGGCAGTTACCTATTGGCACAAGGTTCATACGGTCTACCAAAATACGCTCGTAAGGCTTGCATTAGCGACGGGACGTACACACCAGATTCGTTTACACATGAAGCACCTCGGCTACCCGTTAGTTGGTGATCCGCTGTATAACCCAGACAGTAATTATTCAGATGGCTTATTACTGCATGCGGCAGCGATTCAACTACCAATTCCGTTTACTAACGATGTGAAGTCAGTTGGAGCGCCTTTACCGCCGACATTTCCGCGTAATCTGCGAAAATAATCCGTGTACGGTGTTGAGAATGCAAAGTTTTTCATATATTCCGGATTGTGCTATACTTCTGTAAGAGAGAAAATTTTGGACAGGTCAATATGATTGATATCACGCAACTAGAGAATGCGTGGCGTAGCGAAAATGGTCCAAAACCGAGGTTTGAAAAGATGACAGCAGATATTGTAAAAATTGAGACGTCGTACTTGGATGTCGAAGGATTGCCAATTACGCTTTATGTGTATGAGGAATCAAGTCTTTTTGGATCGCAGTTGCGGATTTCAGATGGTGGCTATGTGACGGAAGATCTAGCTTTGGCAGAAGGTCGTGGCGAGTTAACACGTTCGGAGTTGAATGATGTAAAAACGCAGTTGAAAGGGACTGATGTTCGACTCGACAAGCGCGATGCTTCCTTATATATGAAGACGAAATTTGAAGATTATGATGTCGATGTTGCACGGTTGTGCGAAACGATTCAACGCCTACAACAGTAGGCCCCTAAAAAGCGCTTAACTTCTCACTGAGAGGTTAGGCGCTTTTTAAGGTTAATATATAAAAAACATTTATGTTTGTAATGAATTTGTTAAGACGAGTTGCTAAACTTAATATTTGTTAGAGAAAGAG
>NZ_KQ970390.1:72451-73739 GCF_001579105.1 Weissella sp. DD23
AATATGATTATCAAGGGGATTTATTAAATATGAACACGGTTTCTCGTAAGAAGATGTACAAATCAGGCAAGCAGTGGGTAGCGTTGGCGACGGTAGCAACGGTTGCTGGCGTGGCCATCACAGCAAATGACAAGGCGTCAGCTGACGTTTGGCAAGCGAATGGTGTCCAACAAGTAACCAATCAGTTGGCACAAGCGGGTGGTTTGGCAAATTACAACGTGCAGTATGGGGATACTGTTTGGGCATTAGCTTTAGCGAATGGTGAGAACTTGGATACGTTTGTTAACCAATTCGGTATTGCAAATCCGGATGTGTTGTTTGCAAATGAAAGTTTTATGGCGCAAACGACTACTGGTGCGACTGTACAACCGCAAGGTGTTACAGAGCAAACCGCAACGACTGAGCAAGATGCTGTTGCGACCAGCACTGCGACACCAACGTCAGAGGCAGTCGTAGCGAGTCAGGTTGCTGATTCAGTTGCTGCCAGTCAAGTAGCGGCCTCTGAAGCAGCGAGTGAAGCAGCTTCAATTGCTGCTAGTCAGGCGGCAGCAGCGTCATACGCAGCTAGCGTAGCACAGTCACAAGCTGACGCTGCATCAATGGCGGCCGCGGAGTCACAAGCGACGGCCGCTTCTGAAGCTGCTGCGCAACAAACGGCATCGGCTGCACTTGCAGCTGCTTCTTCAGCCGCCGTAGCCGCTCAGGTGGCGGCTGAGCAAGCATCATCACAACAAGCTGCAGCTAGTACCGTCCAAGCACAAGTAACGGCTGAGTCACAAGTTCAGACTGAGGCGACGGTAGCCACGGTTGGCAGCGCGGATATGTCGACATTTAATGCCTTGAATGCGTTGCGTCAGTCACAGGGGTTGGCGCCATTGACGTTTGATAACGATTTGGCAGCGCGTGCACAGGCACGGGCCCAACAAATGGCTAACTTGGGTGGTGTTGCGAGTGATCACTACAGCACCGCTGGTGAAGTCGTAGCGATTGATTATGCCCCGGGTACGTCGGTTGTAAACGCTTGGTTTAATGAGACGAACATGATGCCGGTTGGTACAACTGGTCACCGTGATTGGGAAATGAATGCGGGCTACTCACGTGTTGGGATTGCGATTGTTGGCAATGTCATCGTTGGTGAAGCAAATTAATGATAATTAAAAAGCATCTGGTGTTTGCAAATACCAGATGCTTTTCTTTTTGTGTGCGATTATGCCCAGTCACCATTGCGGAAGACGGGGATGACTTGACCGTCATACGTGATACCGTCGATATCCATATCGGCTGATCC
>NZ_KQ970390.1:73759-75442 GCF_001579105.1 Weissella sp. DD23
ATACCGTCGATATCCATATCGGCTGATCCCATCATGAAGTCAACGTGAACCAATGACTCGTTCTGGCCCTTTGCTTGACGCGCAGCGACGTCCATTTGGGTGCCACCCTTCAAATTGAATGGGTATGCTGCACCAAGTGCCAAGTGGTCAGAAGCATTTTCATCAATCAAAGTGTTGTAGAAAACAATGCCTGATTGTGAAATTGGTGACGGATCTGGTACCAATGATACCTCACCCAAAGATGAAGCACCTTCGTCAGTCTTGATCAATTGTTGTAGGACTGCTTCGCCGGTTGAGGCATGCGCTTCCGTGACGTGGCCATCAACGAACGTTAGCTTGATATCATTAATCAAAACGCCTGCGTATGATAATGGCTTTGTTGACGTTACGGTACCGTGAATGTTGCGGTAGTCAGGGGAGGTGAAGACTTCCTCAGTTGGCATGTTAGCGACGAACATGTTACCAGCCTTGTCAATTGAGTCAGCAGCTTCCCACACGTGATCCTCGGCTAACCCAACTGTTAAATCCGTGATGGGTGAGCTGTAGTGTAACTCCTTGAAGTTCAAATCGTTGAGCCATTGCGCCTTTTCTTTCAAAGTATTCACATGGGCCATCCAGTCAGCGATGACGTCGTTTGCAACCCCAACGCGAGTGATCTTGAAGATTTCTTCCCAAAGACGGTCAGTTGCAGCTTCACCCTTTAAATCAGGGAAAACTTTTTCAGCCCAGGCTTCACCAGCCGCGGCAACAACTAACCATGACACATCATTATTCATCGTGGCCTTGCGAACGGCTTGATTAGCGCGTTGGTAGGCTTGTTGGTAGGCCGAAACGCGATCGCCATCAACAGCACCAAGACCATCTGGATCGGCAGAAATCAGTGAAATGCGCGTCGTATGCTTCGCCATCAATTCTTCAGCGCGAACAGATACCCAAGTGGGGATGTTCGTCAAAGAATCGTTGTTGGCGTGTTGCAAAAATTCACGTTGCACATGAATGTCCTGCCATTCAATCATGACGTTGTTTGCGCCACGTTTGTAGGCCGAGTCCACAATTTTGTGCACCAAAGGCACCTGTGCGACATCCGCATAGATGACAATATCTTGTCCCTTTTGGACATTAACCCCAACTGACGTAATTAAGTCAGCGTACTTTTGTGATAACAAATCAAAATTTTCTAGTGTCATCTGTTGCACCCCGTTGTTTATTAAGATGTTCTCATTTTACCTGAAAAATTTGGAATACAAAATAGGTAAGGGGTGTTGTTCATGAAATCGCAACAAGTCGGCTAAATGCTTTTACGCTAAATGTTTGAAACCGTTTCCACAAATTGTTGTATTTTTCTAATATAATGAATTATTAGTAAGTAGCCTGACAGAGAAAAACGGGGATTGAAAATGTCACAGGTACTATTAGCAGAGCGGATTAATGCGCTCCGGGATGAAAAAAATATAACGGTTGAAGATATTGAAAGAGCCGGCATTTCAAGGTCACGATACTATCGGTTTGTACGTGGTGAGACACAAATCTCAGTAGTGGATTTATCTCGCTTATTAAAGTTATTAGCAGTGTCGTTTTCAGAATTGTTTGCGGGTGTAATTGCTGATCCGTATCAGCTGAGTATTGGCGACTTAGCAAAATGTACGGAAACTGAATTACGTCAAAAACAGGCGGAAATTGCAC
>NZ_KQ970390.1:75489-77110 GCF_001579105.1 Weissella sp. DD23
CAGGCGGAAATTGCACAAACTGCTGCATCGGTTGGTTATCCAACGGCTGAAATGGTGGCAATTGTGATTGACATCATCATCGATCGCCGCTGTGGGGTTGATTATCGTGACAAAACACAACGTTTATATGATCGACTGAATAGCATTCAGGCATTCACGATTTTTGAAATGCGTGTCTTTTCATTAATTGCAACGGATCTAACACCAAAACGTTTTTTTAAACTCTATCGAAAATTCGCTCATGATGTCCAAGTTTTCCGCGATTATATGCCTGGTAATTTGTTTGAAACAAGTTTAATGATTCATATGACTGCGCTTAATCAGGCAGTTATTTGGCCTAAAAAATTAAACGTGACGGACGTCTGGCTGACCTTAGAAGGTATTATGCGTCAGCCAGCACGCCGTTCAAATGTAGAAATTTTGCTACTGCAACGATTTACCGGGTTGCTACGCACCTATTTAACCATGGATTCAGAAGTGGTCGCGGCTGAAATTGGCGTCTTTTTGATGGCTGCGCAACAAATGGGCGTGCGCGAAATGACGATGAACACCGTCCAAACATCCCTGGTGGCGGTTTGGACACGGCTACAATTAAGTAAGCAACAATTGCATGCGCAAAAAATGGCCGAGACGTTGCCAGCTATCATCACTGATTTGACGCTACAACCGCGAAGTCAATCATTTGGCGAGGCGTTACGCCGGCGTTTGAAAGACAAGCATATCCGGGTACGGAGTTTGGAAGCCCTGGGTTTTTCAAAGTCGAAGTTGTACCGGGTATTTGAAGATGTGGGCACCCTGATGATTGATGAGATGTTAGATTTGATGCGCATTATTGGGTTTGAGACTGGGGACATTGTCGCGGTGCTCATGTGGTTCCCATTGGACGAACAAAATGCACGCACAAATTTATACGGTGCGTCACACAGTGTGGTCTCACCAGCCGTCGTACGGCAAAGCGCTACTGACATTGAAGATTATTACGAGAACGAAGTCTACGCCGCTGTACGAGCGGACGTGACTTGGTTTGGCACAGAACGCGCCACACAGGTCGCGACGGCGGTGGCCAACCTGCTACGTGAGCTAGATGAGTGGCATGAAAAGGAATATCGGCTCGTTAAAGTTGGTTTAATGGTGGTGACAAATGAGGATGAGTTGGCGATGTGGTTTCGGCGAATGCGACAAGATCACCGGGATAACCGGGCGACACGGGTTTATACCGACCGCCAAATTGATGCGGTAGAGTATGCGATTTTCGGCGCACTCTTCAAGGGAGATTTCGACCGTGTCCGTCAGCTTGTCCGACTGGCTTTAACGAATAATCCGTCATTAACGAATACGTTACGCTATACTGCTTGGCGTTGGCGGGTTGAATCATATCGGCTATACGAACAGTTTGCAGCTAATCCATTGGAAACGATTCGCCAATTAAAAGGGCTCTACAATAATTATGCCGTCCTCCTGGGTGATGGCCCGCTAGTTCAGTACTATCAAAGACGGTATGATGCTCTGTGGCAACAATACCGTTAGCGTCCGAATAACCCTATTTGAATTTTTTTACAGGCAAAAATTTTCGTCAACTGTGCGTTTTTTCACATGATAGAATTTGTCACGTGGAGAAAAT
>NZ_KQ970390.1:77793-80897 GCF_001579105.1 Weissella sp. DD23
CAATATGTTGAGGTAAAGTCATGAAAAAGTTTTTTAGATTGGCAGTGGTGGGGGTTGTTTTCGGGACAACGTTGAGCAGTCAGCAAGCGTTTAGCGCATCGGTTGAGTTGTCGCAGACGATTATGAGTCGATATTTGCAAATACCGTTAAACATTTGATATAATGAAAACTAGTTGGAAACTTTGGAGTTTAGCTAAATTATTAAAAATAGAAAAATGTTACGTCGGCATATTGCCAATCACTTCGGTAAGATAAGCTTGTACCATCAGTAACCCCTATGGTATATATGAGATTGGTTTGTGAGCGATTCGGATGAATCGCTCTTTTTGTGAGATTGAATAAATGGCACTGTTAACTAATATTTTTCATACGAAAAAATAATCCCGCGAAATCAAAAAACAATAACCGACTAAACTAAGCATATTGAACGAAGATAGAAGTGAGAGAATGCGATTATGGAGTGGCTATTACCTAAGAAAGATCAAGAACGTTTAGCATTACATCGATATTTGACGAGCAAGTCAAGCCATGCTGTCCTAATTAAAGACATCATGGCTGATTTAGGGTGGTCACGGTATATGGTCTTGCAAAACGTGGAAACATTGCGTGTTGATTACCAACAAGTTGGGGACGGGAACATTGTGTATCTCCGACTAGTTGATTCAAACCGGGCATTACAAGTTGATCAGTTACAAACAATTAGTGATACAGCTTTATTAGGGGAGTACATTCGAAATTCATTACAATTCGATGTGCTAATGGATATTTTCTTAGAAGTGGCGCAGTCTAATGAAATGATTGCCTTGCGTCACTCATCGAGTACAACGGTTGTCCGTGTGACTAAGGTCGAAGTTGGTGAGGAACTTGAAAAGTCTGGTATCCAAATTTCTGACGATTATCAATTAGTTGGGGATGAACGAAATATTCGAATTCTGCTGTTTGAGGCATTGTATACTGCCTATGCCGATCAGCCAACGCCGTTTCCAGCGGATGTGCAAGCAGCAACTGATAAGGTTGAGGCGATTATTGAAGAACAAACGCACATCCGGACGACTGTGAAGAAAGCATTCCGCATCTTTTTTGGTATTTGGTATACTCGCTTGAAGCACGGTCACGTTATTGGTGATTATAACCATCAACTCTTTAAGCCAGATGCGGACTTGTCACGACATGCGCGGATGATTATCGATAAATTGCGTGAGGTGATTACGCTTTCCTTTGATAATCAGGCGCCGTGGTTTGACGAAGAGTTACGTTTTGGCTTAGGATCGATTTATTCACTAGGCATCGGTTCAGGTTCATACCGAGTTGCCAACCTGGTACCGGATGTCCGCCGGAAATTCCAGGAAATTTATGATGACGTTTGCGAAGTTTATCAAGATTTTTTTGGCTTGTCGTTATCACAACCAGAATTAGAGTTAATTCAAAAAGCACTCTTCTCGTTGAATTTCCGGATGCTGTTCTTCAGACAAAATGGCATTACGCACCCAATTAATCGTCAATTCTCGATGAGTACGTTTCCAATTCACACGGCATTTACAGAACGAGTCGTTGCCCATATTGCACCACACTTTGGCTTATCAGAAGCAGAAGTATCAACGGCCATCTTTAATGAGTATCTGAATACATTTGTGCTTGTATTGAATAATAGTGAAATCTTGCCGGTGATTAATGTCACCGTCGATATGATTGATATGCCGGCACTCGAACAAATTATTATTGAGCGGCTTGCAAAATGGCAATCAGTTAACCTTAATATCACCACCGAATTTACATCAGAAACGGACCTATACATTTCTGATGTGCAACTCGATAGCCAAGTGCCGGGATTTGCCTGGCGGTCATTCCCAGAAAACCCGGAAGAAAAAGCGTTGCATGAAAAGTTAATCGAATTAACTGTGCAGCGTTTCCAAGCATTGACCGGCAAGATATAAGTATATAAGAGAGGCTGGGACAAAACTTAGCTGAATATTTTGAATAAAAAGCAGGCGCAAAACCATGTCTATCAAGGGCTTGCGCCTGCTTTTTGGTATAATAGTAGTAATAAAGGCAAAGAAAAAGACGTTGAGCGGCCACTCAACGTCTACGATTTCTGTCTCGGAAGGACTGAACCAAACAATGTATAACAATTATAGCATGAATCAGCTAATGTTGGATATCCCAACTGCATATGAACCTGAAGAAAACCACCCAGCATATCAGATTAACCAGCTTGTAGAATCATTGGATTTTACGGATGAGTACACGACGGGACGATATCCTTATCACCCACGTCTATTACTTAAGTTGGTTCTTTTTGCGTATACTCGTGGAATTCGATATGGTCGTATGATAGAACGATTTGCGGATGAAAATAAGGTAGCCATGTGATTAACTCAAGGACAAGTTCCATCATATCGAACAATTAATCGTTTTAGAGCTGATGGTCGTATGGAGCAAATCATATTAGAGATGTTTACAAAGTTGCGTGAGCAACTAGTCGCCGCAGGCGTCATTGATAATGTCTTGTTTATCGATGGGACGAAGATTCTGGCCAACGCTAACAAGTACTCGTTTGTTTGGCGTAAGAACACCCTTCGTTTTAGCGAACTGAACAAAGCCAAAGCAGTTGCGCTTCTCGAAGAAATCAAAGCATCATAAGCGGATTTCTTTCATGAAGAAACCGAATTGTCGTTTGATTATATGGATGATGTTATTGCACGGTTAGAGATGCATATTGATGAGCTAAACCAAGCTGTCGAAAAAACCAAAAAGGTATCACCAAATCCAGCTAAGCAAGAACGGCGTACTATGAAATCTCAAACTCGCAAGCTGAAAGAAATACGCGATAAGAATGAGCAATACGAAAATTAAATGGATACGTTCGGTAATCGTAACAGCTATTCTAAAACAGATACCGACGCCACGTTTATGCGCGTAAAGGAAGATCCGATGATGAATGGCCAGCTTAAGCCGGCCTATAATGTACCATCTGCTGTCAGCAATCAAATGGTTATTGGATATGTTGTATTCCAAAATCCGACTGATGCAAGAACGCTTATTCCACTAGTCAAGAAAATGAATAACGCAGGAACACTGGGTTCAGTTGTCGTAGCTGACATGGG
>NZ_KQ970390.1:81222-83030 GCF_001579105.1 Weissella sp. DD23
ATATACAAAGGGTGGAAACGTTCGCCAAATCAATATTAACCCCTCATGGGGGTATCAGAAAGCACGCATGCGAGAAAGCCTCTCTGACGAAATCAACGCTTCAATCTACGCACGTCGTAAGATTGATAACGAGCCAGTTTTCGGTCGAATGAAGGCTCATTTTGGCGTGGGCAGATTCATGGTTCGCGGTCTGCGAAAGGTGAAAATAGAAACCGGACTGGTTATTATGGCCATGAATATGGCCATCATGGCGGGATAACATCCCGTTTATTTTGGATAAAAAAGAAAGAAGGAGAAGTAAATCCACCGGATTTTCTTCTCCTTTTTCATTTTCAGCTGGAACTGTTCTGTCCCAGCCTCTTTTTTTGATGTTTTGGGTGTTTGTCAGGAATGAATATAAACCAACGATAGACTATCTTGGCCGCCGTTGTCAGGGAATTGGTGTAGCGATGATACGACTGCCAGCCACCCAACAAACTGATTTTCATGTAAGCGCTTAATTTTTAGTCAGCTTAATTTTTGTTAACAATGTAGACTTAATGGTAAGCAGTGACAGGTCAAAGAAAATCTATGGAGGGCACAACTATGCTTGAGACATTTATACAACAATGGTTAATCATGTCAGATTATGATTACACTGTTGATGATCGGTTTGTTCAGAAAGCACGGGCGTACGGTGTGGATTTTAGTGAACAATATGTGGCAATTGTGGTCGAGGGGAACCGCAATCATTTGCCAAATCAGCGCTTAGCTTTTGACTTGGATCACTTACGACGGGTTTATATTTTTCCGTTGACGGGGGTACATGAATTTTTGGCAACGTTGCCGGAACATGCCTTAGCGGGGGTTAGTCGGCCACACTTTGATTTAACAAAAAGCATCAAAGAGGCGGTGTTTGCGTTAGCATTAACCAGTCCGGTAATTGAGGAAATGAAAATTGTCTTTTACGAAGACGTAGTTGATTTGGCGCAAGTTGTGGAAGCTGGTGTCGCCTATCCGCAGGTCGAACAATTCTTAAAGGATCGGGTCGATGAGGAAGTCCAGGTTACCTTGTGGCTGTACGGCACGTTAGGTCATTCAATGAGTGAATTAAGTGACACCTTGCATGTTCATCGGCGAACAGTCCAATATCGGCTAGACAAAATTGCCCAATTAACGGATTTGAATCCGCGGGTACCTGCTGAAATCTTACCGCTGCTTGTGTCATATATGCGGCTGAAGACGGCCGTCATAGTACCGGCGCTAACCGCGCAATTGCAACGAATAACCACTGACTTGCAGGCACGTGATGTGGCGACGAGTTAATAGTAAATATAAATACCGGGTAAATTGGCAGTCACACAGCGAGGTGACTGCCTTTTGTACGTTTAAGGGGCTGACTATTTTTTTCGAAAAACCAAGTTGCGAGTTCGCAACAAGGCTAACGTAAAAATGAGCCGGTTAGTATTCCGAAATACAGGCATACTTGAATGACAACAATAAAGGAGTCATGTATGACTGACAAAGTACAAAGTAAGTTATATTTCCAAGGACAGCAAATTATTGCCTTGGAAGGAAAGACAAGTAAAGAATATGAGCTATTGATGCGCCGCGATATTGATGGGGTGGCAAGATTTCCTTATCAAGAATTTATCACAACGATGACAGATCATGACCAGCATAAGCAATATGTTACAGAGCTTGCAGTCATTCTGCCAAAGGTTTTGAGTCATAATCCCAACTATACATTTTCATTTAATTTGGATTATCAGGAATTGTTTTATGAGGAAACCTTTACGCTATTTGAACAGATTGATCCAGCGCTGCGG
>NZ_KQ970390.1:83228-84585 GCF_001579105.1 Weissella sp. DD23
GCTGAATCGGACGAATGCATACGACGAATTCTTACCCAAAGTACAGCTAGAACGATTATCCGCGCTTGGCTATCAGTTGGTGCTTGACGATTTCTTAGCGGGCGTCAATTCGTTGGCTGGTTTGTTTGAGGTGCCACACCTGATTAGTCGAATTAAGATTTCTGTCTTGCATCTCAAGCGTTTCTTACCGATCGATACCATCATCGACATTATTAATTTGATTGTGACAGCCATCGATGATATGGCCTTAGAGGTCGTTATTGAAGGAGTTGAAGATAGTGATTTGATAAAAGATTTGCCAACGTCATGGCGGCAACAATCTTTCTATTACTCAAGTCCGGTAAACGTTGAACCGATTACATTCTAATTCGGAGGGACTGAGCATTTGGAAACGTTAATTTACGAATTTATTGGTGAGCATATGATTGCCAAATTACTATGTTTACCTTCGATTATTGGCGTCATTTTTATCATGCAATTTGGTTTGCAACGACGTTTTATGAATAACCAAACAATGTATCTGGTTACGTATACCTTGAATTTCGTGGCCTGGTTAGTGATTGCCAAAATTGTGTTTAATGATTTACAGGACGTAGTGGTGATTAATCCCTACGTGAATGATGTCTCGTTGATTTTAATCATCATATTTTATTTTGTCATGATTGATACCCAACGTTATACGATTATTCCAATTACGATTAGCACGTTGTTATTCGATGCGGTGTTATTAGTATCGAGTCATTTTAATGTTCGAATTGGTTTGTTAATCATCGGCACAATTATATTTTTGGGTGTGAGTTATTATCTGAGTAAAAATCGCCACCGCATCATTGACACGTTTGTTGAATATGAAGTTGCGACATTTGTGTTTAGTGCGGCAGCTTGGTTAATCGTTTTAGCAGTACGCCGCGATATGCCACATGGATTTGCACTTGCGTTTGTCTTAAAGTTCATGATTTTAATGACAATTGTGCATTACGGTAACGTCTTTGTGCGCGAGTTGGTGACCCGCTTTAACAATTACGAAATTGAAGTAAATACAGATCCGTTAACGAATATGAAAAATCGTCGTTTGTTGGATAAGGTGCTGAATGAAGTGGTGCCTTATTTCCGAGTTAAGCAGTTGCCGTTGACATTGGGAATGTTCGACATTGATTCGTTCAAACAATTTAATGACACGTACGGTCATGATATGGGCGATTATGTGCTAACCCGCGTTGCAAATCTGGTGAACGATACGTTGCAACAGCGAAATGCTGACGGACAGGTTTTCCGCTATGGGGGGGAAGAGTTCGTAATTGTTTTTCGCGGGGTAACAGCCGACGTTGCAGCGGAGCACTTAGCAACGGTAATGGAG
>NZ_KQ970390.1:84794-85856 GCF_001579105.1 Weissella sp. DD23
CCCGGCGTTAGTTGGTGATATTAAATTAACAAATGCGAATTTAGGTGATCAATCGGTAGTTGTATCGGGTGCATCAACTGCACCAATGGTTGCGGCAGCGCTCGGCGGTGTAATTGTGTTAGTGCTTGGAATTCTAATTTTCCAATCACATAGAAGGTAAGTCATATGTTTTGGTTAATAGTACTACTCGGGGGTGCGTGGCTTTATGTGCTAAGTGTCCTCAAAAGAATTGGCTGGTCGGCAGCATACGTGGTGCTAGGTGTTGTGGGAACATTTTTTATCATTATTTCGTTGGCGAATAATAACGTCATTAGTTTTTTAATGCGTCTCAATACAAGCGGGGCGGGCGTTGTTGGCATGTTAACTGGTTTTTACACCGTCGCGCCGACGTTAGGTATTATTCACATTGTGAGCGGTCAAAGTGCTATTAATCTTTTCATCACCTACGAATGTTCAGCACTAATCGAATTAGCAGCTTACATCGCGCTTGTACTGTTTTTTCCTTTCTTTAAAAATTTGCAACAGCGCTTAAAGTTGTTAGGGTTCGGGGTGATTTATTTGTTACTGGCGAATATGTTGCGCTTGACAGTAACTGCCTTGATTATTCATTTCTTAGGATTGCCATCATTGATTTGGGCGCATGTAATTGTTGGGCGTTTAATATTTTATGTATTGACCATCATCCTTTATTTTTATGTGTTTACCCGTTCGCAAGTGCTACATATTAAAATTGGCCGATTTGATTTCAAGACTGGAGGTGCTTGATGCGAGGTTTGTTAACAGCGATTGCAAACCAGTTTCTATTTATTGGCGTATGGCTGTTATTGCCGATTTTAGTGGAAGTGATTCCCATTTTTGCAGTTTATGTCAAGCTGAGTTTTAAAATTGTCATCAACTGGTTAAAGCGACATTTTCATCGTCGAAGCCAACTAACTAATCAGGTCTTTTTTGCCCATGATTGACGTTGTAATTCCCGTGTATAATTCCGCAGATACGTTGGCCCAGTGTGTGACCTCAGTCATCACCGGGACGTATCCACTTGAAAAAATCATGATTACGTTG
>NZ_KQ970390.1:86156-88437 GCF_001579105.1 Weissella sp. DD23
AAAATCATGATTACGTTGGTGAATAACGAAAGTACGGATCAGAGCTTTCAAATCTTTCAAAAGCTCCAACATGAATTTCCGACAGCGCGTATCAACTGGTTGGAGGCTGCCCAGGGAAAATCGAACGCCCTTAATATGGCCCTTTACAATACATCTAATAAATATTTTGTGCATATTGACAGTGATGGTTTGCTCGATGAAAATGCGTTGCTGAATATGGTGCAACAATTCGAGGCAGAACCACAAACAGTTGCGTTGACGGGGATTATTTTGACGCAAATCAGTCAAATCGCCCAATCATGGCGGTTGCGGCTGCTGCAATTGCTAGAGTACCACGAGTATGCAGCAGCCTTTTTGGTTGGCCGGAACGCCGAAGCTGGTGCCAATAACATGTTCACCATGTCAGGGGCCTTCTCAGGCTTCCGACGTGCCCAGCTAGCAGACACCTTTATGTTCAGTAGTGAGACAGTTGGTGAAGATACACATATGACCTTTCAAATGCGTGCCAAAGGCCAAGTCAAATTAGCCCGTAATGCCATTTTCTACGTTGAACCAATCACTGATTTTAATACGTTGTATCGGCAACGTCAGCGGTGGCAAATTGGGGAAATGGAAGTTGTGCACATTTTTGAGAAGCAAGCGATGCTCTCAATGCGCCACTTACTTAGCAATTTTATGATTCGCCGTTTATTAGTTGACCATACATTTTTGTTTCCACGCCTAATTTGGTTTTTTGCGCCACTCGTATTGGTTGCGAAAGGATTCTCCTGGCAGATGCTGGGCTTGATTTACCTGGCCATGTACGGGTTGTACGTGTTTGTCAGCGGTTTGTTTTTCTTGTTGGCACAGGTGTATTTAAAGCCTTTCCGACCTGCTTATCGCATGTATGTGAAAACCTGGTACATCACGTTACTGATGCCCGCCTATAAGTTTGTGTTGTCGTGGGTGTTGTTGTTTGCTTTGTTAAATAGGCCGACTGAACGAAAATGGCAGGGACGGGGCTTAAGTGATGAACTGGCAAAGTTTCGTCAGCTGGTCGCCGCGGATGCGCGAAAGTTACGGGCGACGTTAAAACGGGAGAAATCATGAGACAAAAAATTTTAACTGGCGTTGATCGGAGTGTCCTGGTGCTATTCAGCCTATTATTTGGGATTACTGTCATTTCAGCGGGGTTATCTGTCAATTTGAAATTAACGGATGTCACGCTTTGGTCAGTGGGTGTATTGCTGATCGGGGGCGGGTCATACGTGCTGACGCAAACTAATTTGTGGCTCTCACCGGGTGCGCGCCAGTTGGTTGTCAGCTGGAGCCTGTTTATTGCGGCGATTGTCGGCCAAGCCGTTGTTGCGTATCAGTTTCATCCAGCAATTGGGTTCGATGCTGGTGCGGTTCACGATGCATTACGTCATGCAGATGACATTAACTTGATCGGTTATTTTAGTCAGAACATTAACAATTTGCCAATCTTGATGCTTTTTGATTCACTAGCCGGCTTATTTCACACGAAGAGTTGGTTCTTCTTTGATGTCGTGAGCATTGTATGTGTCGATCTCGCTTTACTGATCAACGTCGGCACGATGACACTGGTGCAACGCGATAATTGGCGACGGCTACTCTGGTTAGAAACAGTATTTATGACTGTCTTCCCATGGATTTTAGTCCCATACACCGACACGGTTGTGATGCCAGTGGTGGCCCTTTTGCTATTAGCAGCGGCTGGGTTATTAAATAGTCGCCGTTGGTCTTTGCGGGCTATCTGGGCCCTTGCGCTGGTCTTGGCGGGTGTGTTAGCTTATTTCATCAAACCATCAGCTATGATACCAGCGATTGCAGTGGTCTTAATGATTATGCGAAGAATTGTTCAAACGCAACTTTGGCGTGATTGGCGAAAAATGGGACAAGGGCTATTGTTGGCAATTGTCTGCGTTGCAACCGTTGTGGGAACTGTACAGTGGGGCCAACACCAAATTGATCAGCAAACAATCATTCGGGTTAATAAAGGCTTGGCAATTCCACCGATTCATTTTATGAGTATGGGTGTTGCTGGGGATGGTGGTTACAATGAACGGGATGCATTAAAAATAGGCCACACTACCCAAGCGAACTGATAAAGTCGCTTATTCGAAGGCACAGTTGTTGAAGCGTTTGCGCCAACGTGGGGTTTTAGGGTATGTAGCATTCTTAGTTCGTAAGCAAGGGTTAAATACCGCTGACGGTTCGTTCGCCTGGTTGCGAGAGGGTCATTTTTTTGCAAACCCGAATGATGTACAGCCTTGGCGCG
>NZ_KQ970390.1:89237-90556 GCF_001579105.1 Weissella sp. DD23
CGGGCGTCATCTAAAAGATTTTCAATTTTTGGCGCAATTTGGTGGTTGTTTTTACTGTTAATAATCTGCATTGGGTTGCGACGCCAGACCGATTGGCAACGATTACTGCAACTCGGGCTGATTGGCGCATTTATGTATTTGCTCTTATTCGAGGGTGGCCGCAGCCGGTATGTGATTCAATTTTTGCCACTGTTCTTTTTGTTGGCAGGGAGCACCGCTGATATTGCGTGGCAGGCATTGAATCCACTTGGACAGCAAAGCGTTTGGTTGTTTTTCGGAAAGGAAACGAAATGATTGAAGCACGTTATCGATTAAAATTCTATATCAATGCGTACCACTTTATTCGTTGGCAAGGTCATGATGGCGCGGTGCACCCGCATACCTGGGAAATCGTGAGTGACTTTTCTTGCTTAACGGATGAAGAGGTGCCCTTTACAGACTATGAAAAGAAGATTGGTACCTTTCTGGCGCAATACGACGGCCAGGTTTTAAATGATGTCCCACCATTCGATCAGATTAATCCGACCGTTGAAAATTTTGCGACCGAAATTTTTCAACGATTACGTGTTCACCCCGAACTAATTGGGGCGCATGTTATGTTGGAAAAATTAGAAGTTAGTGAAGGACCAACACGGTCATACATCTTGATGAACATTGATTGAGGTAGTGTGACATGAAAAAGGTGTTAATTTGGATGGGGTCTTTGCTTGGTGTGATTGTAGTTGTCTGGGGAACCGTGCTAATCATTGGTCAGGGCGGCGGCTTTTCAATTAATCCGCAAGCTCGCACGATGCATACCAGCACAGGACATCGACAATGGACGAAACAAGATTTTGATGGCCTTCAAACGCTGGATTGGGATGCAGCGTTTGATGAGCAGTATGACAATATTGCAGCAACAATTGTTCAACCGGATTTGGTGAAAGATGAGCGCATTAAAATGGGCCGATCAAATACGATTTCCCGTCGAACACAAACCTGGCATTTGGCACATGCGACGGTGGTTTTAAGATTTTATCAATATGATGAAGCAGGTAATTGGGTGCTTCATGATAAGACCTGGTTAACAAAGTGAGTAGTAGTGGTTAAGAGTGAGAGAAACCCTCAGTGTGATGAAACTGTCATACTGAGGGTTTTATTGTGGCGTTTAAAAGGCTCTTTGTCAAATGGTGTTGGTCGAAGAAAATTCTGACTAAAATCGTTGATTATTGAGTTTTTATAACCTGGATTGTGTGGGTGATTGGCAATAGCCAGTCGCCTACACAATCCAGGTTTTTTTCTTTTAAGCGGGAATGATTCTTGGGTGAACCAATTGCGTG
>NZ_KQ970390.1:90639-91937 GCF_001579105.1 Weissella sp. DD23
GGTGAACCAACTGCGTGCGGATGCGACGGAAGAAGTTGAGTTGATTGCGGTAACCATAGGCAGTGCGGCTGATTTGCTTGATTTTACGATTGATACCTTCGATGACACCGCTTGACCAAGGGGACCGCAGACTTTCCAACACACCGGCTAAATTCTTGCTGAATGTTGATATTGCAGTGTCCATGGCGTTTCTCAGTGGTGAATAGCCGACAAGAATATCAGAGAATTTTTGTATATTTTGCTCGTGCATCGCTTCTAAAACGGCCTGGTATGTGAGCCAAGTTGCGTGAAGTGTTGGGAATGATCGGAAAACAAGGTCCAATGCTTCTTCTTCAGTCATCAATTCTTTTACGCCAGCTAAATAGACACGAGTGTTTTTGTTCAGCTTGTCGTATGACTTCATAAACAAACGCCACTGACTCTTCATGATGGCGTATTCGCGAGAATACCGCTTATCCTCAATGCTGCGCTGGTCAGCCACGCGTTGTCCCGTGAGAGCTTGCGCTACGCGCTGAACGATGTAAAAGCGATCGATAATAATTTTGGCATTAGGAAATAAACCACGGACAAATTGGCCATAGTTCGCATTTAAATCGATGATGACATATTCGACTTGTCGACGATTCTGAAGAGAGTAGCCTAAAAAGTGTTCTTTGATGTTCTTAGATAGGCGGTCAGGAAGAATCTCAATTAACTGATGTGCTTCGCCGTCGGCGTACACAAAGGACATGTTGTGCGCTGAAGTGCGGACTTCATCAAAGCATAAGACCGAAGGCAATTGGCGCTGGAAATCGTAATAGTATGTTTGATCTGAGTTGATAACTCTATGGACGCTGCTCGTCGATACACGCAATGCACGCGCAATTGATTTTTGAGAGATATCATCTTGTGACATCGCGATAATCTGATTCACCAACGGACGAGAAAATTTAGAATTGTCGAGTAAATCGTGTGACTTCGCATTGAACTTCGTATTGCAGTTATCGCAGTGGAATCGTTGCTTCTTCACGATGAGTCGATTGTCATAGCCGTTCGTAGTTGGCAGTTAAATCTCGATGTCATCGGTATAGCCGTACTTAGTGACGTGCTCTAAGAAACCACAGTCAGGGCAACGCATGATGTCACTCTCGAGAGTGGTATGTGTAATCAACGCTTTGTGGTGATCCCTGCCACGATGCTCATAACGGTTATATTCACCGTCAGAGTTCACGATAAATTTAAAATTTGGGTCTGTTAATCCGACGTAACGTAAGATAGTATTATTCATATGCATCAGTTCCTTTAGATTTGGTTTGGCG
>NZ_KQ970390.1:92294-95394 GCF_001579105.1 Weissella sp. DD23
CATCAGTTCCTTTAGATTTGGTTTGGCGACTTTAGTCTACATCAGGAAACTGGTGTTTTTCTTTTTGCAATTAAGAATTAAACACAAAAAGGTGTTGATGGAATTTCTTCCACCAACACCAGAAAGTATAGAGCCGTTTAAAAAGGGGAAACTTATTTTTTTCTGCTCAGTGTGTTGCCGGTGAACCTTAAATTTTGAAATAGCAAAATGTTTTGACCGCTCATAAGGTTGAACTACCTAATAATAGTAAATGTTCACAGGGATGTGAAAATAAAATATTTTTCATGAGGTATGAGTAATGAAGACGAAGTCACTTCTAAGTAGTGTTGCCGTGTTGGCAACGATGGTGGGGATTGGGATGCCAGCAATGGCAGTTAGTGATGACAACGTAACGTTGCCTGCAGCAACTAGCACAACAGAAAACAGCGCAAGCGGGTCTGTATCAGGGGTTTCAGATGCGATTGTGCAAGTTGAGCAAGGTTACTTGACTCTAGATGCTGTGCCAGACATGAATTTTGGGATGGCCGCACAAACAAAGACAGCTAACGAAAACTTGCCTTTGATTAATAACGCCGGTTTGATTGATGACAATGGTAACGATTCAGGCTTGTTAAAGGTGACTGATTCACGTACGGCTGCAGCGTCAAACGATGATAATAAGACGCCAATGGCTGCCGAAACAACGACGATGCCTTGGCAATTGACGGCCACATTGGGTGATTTTTCATCAACTGATGGTGCCACGTTAACTTCTTCAAAGGATTGGGCAATTCACTTGAACCAAACTAGTGGAAAGAACACAGATGGTCACATGCCAGCGATTTACCAACCTAAGTTGATGTCAGGCGACAACACACAACACCGAGTGATGCAATCAGCACAAGGTACGGGCTACGGTAGCACAACAGTTTATTACAGCAAGGCTAAAGACGCTGCCCTAGATATGGGCGCTAATGTGCCAGAAGGTAAGTACTCAGCACCAATTACGTGGACGTTGAATGCGACTCCTGATGCATCAGTAAACTAAAAACGATACTGTTTTTGGAGCCTTGCAAGGGGCTCCTTTTTCGTTGAGAGGAATGAAAAATGAAGATTGGTAAGCACTTTTTTGGGAGTGTGATTGGTGCCGGATTAGTGACAGTAGCACTAAGCGGCGGCCCAGTCAGCGCGGCGGCAACATCGAATATTGGTATTTCGCCGGTATATCCCGACAATCAAATTACCGCAAACGGCATTTTTGACTTGAAAGTGCAACCAGGCCAGGCGGAAACGCTAAAACTAAAGATTGCGAATCTTTCTCACGAGACCCAAAAACTGATTGTGCAACCGACTACGGCCTACACCAACGATGCTGGAACGATGGCATTGGATCATGTGACGGTACCTAAAAATAAGTCTCGCCAGGTGGATTTTCGCAGGCTGGTCGCGAAACGTGATCGGAAACAGGTCGTGACTGTACCGGCTGGTGAAATTACCATGGTCGAGATGCCAATCAAGGTGCCCGGTAAGGCCTTCGATGGGATTGTTGTCGGTGGGGTACTGGTGAAGAGTGATGACCAAGCATCACCCTTTGCAAAGAAAGGGGTCTCAGTTAAAAATAAGTTTGCCTATGCCATGGGCGTTGTCTTGAAGGAGTCTGATCAGACAGCTGTGCCGAAGTTAACGCTGGGTAAGATACAACCTAAAATCGTTGGCAATGACATTAAGATTAAGACCGTCTATAAAAATGATAAACCGGCCATCATTAGTGATATGACCCTGCATGCCAAAATTACTAATCGACAAACTGGTCAAGTGATGGGAAAGACAGCTGATACTGGTATGAGTGTCGCACCAAATTCAGCGTTTAACTACGCTAATAATTGGCATGTACACAAAATCAAACCCGGCAGCTATCATTACCACGCAACGATTACGGCCGCAAATGGGCAACATTGGCAATTTGACAAAAACTTTAAGGTTGGCGTGGCCGGGTCTTTCGTTATGAATCAACACTATAATCCATGGCTATCATATGTGATTATCGGTATTTTGGTACTGTTGTTGATCATTATGATTGCGGTCATTATTTATAAGCGGCTGAAGCGAGAACAAGAGAAAAGATTTGCGCGTCAACTAACGAAGGAAGATTAGCTATGAAGAATAAAGGAATGATCATTCTTTTTCTAATTGGGTTGTCGATTTTAACGGTTTTTATGTGTAACCATTATGTATTCTCGGAAACCTATCAGCATTCGGATGCGACAGTTGCGGTCAAACCACTCAGTGAGCCGGCACACCATCATGATCAAGCTGATCAGGCGACAACGGAGAATGGTAGTCGTCAAAAACCAGCGCAATCGGCGAATGACATTAGTGAGACTGCTGATGAAGAAGACTCGGCACCAATAGTGGTTGTGGCTGAGGATCAGTTGCCTGATACCGGGTTAAATCCGCAGAAATGGGTCACGATATTGGGTGGCATACTATTAGGTGTTACTGGCTGGCTCGGTTACACAATTTGGCAAGACAAGCATTTAGATGAAAATTAAAATTTTTATTCCGTGAAAAACACCGTGTAATTAAATTTCGCATTAGTTTTAACATATTAATCGAATATATAGATATTTATATGTAATAAACTTTCGGGGATGACAAGGAGTGGGTTTTAGAGAAACAACTACAGCAACCGTTGCAGCTGTTCAAAATTATTTGGAAAGCTGACAACACGTATATTGGTTTAAATGATGTCATGAGCCAGACAGGTTGGACGCCGTATATGGTTAATCGGGTCTTAACGGATGTCAGTGATATTTATCATAGTATGACGGCGCTTTATAGTGGCGTGTTGCTGTCAGAAGGCAATATTCTTAATATCGCGAATTTGCAAAAGGTGCAGTATACAGATTTAATGGCGTATTTGTTTAAACGGTCGTTAGCGGTGAGTATTTTGATCGACATTTTCTTTGAACGAGTCACCTCGAATGAGGGAATCGCCCAACGGTATGCGTCCAGTAAGAACACGATTCAGCAAATGAAAAATGACTTAAATCGGAAGTTGGAAACCATTGGGTTATCAATTAGCAAGGATTACAAGATTGTCGGTAATGAACGGACAATT
>NZ_KQ970390.1:95414-96172 GCF_001579105.1 Weissella sp. DD23
CTTTAATATTTTTTATACCAGCTATGTTGATGACCAATTTCCATTCAACAGCCTAGTGCGTCAGAAAGCGATTCAAGTGGAATTAATATTGCGACGCACCGCCAATACACAACTGACGATGAAACATGCCATTCGTTACGCCTATGCGGTATGGTGTGTCCGGGTCAGTCATGGACATTACCTGACTGAGAATATTCAGGATCCGCTGAAGCCGGAAGCCATGTTATCGTCGATGATGCAGAAGCGACTGCGCTTGCTGGATAACATTATTGCACCGATGTTTCCGGCCAAACCGGCGATTAAAACCATGGAGCTAAGGTCGGTGCTGGCCGCGATTTATGCATTTGGCGAAATTGATCACTCAGCTGAAGATTTAACACCAGCAATGACGGCGAAATTCGATGACATTCAACTCGCGATTGCAAATGCTTATGTCAAAACTTTTCATCGAGCTATCCAACCCAGCATTCTTGAAAATCTTGAAAAAGTCCTGTTTCCGTTGCACTTTCGCTTATTGTATTTCGGTACAAGTGGGATTGGACAACCAATTAATAAGCAGCAATACGCCAAAGAATTTCCTATTCATTATCAATTCGTCACTACCGTCGCACTTGAACTACAAACCGTTTTTATCGATTGCGATAATTTGTTCGACAAAATTTTGACGGAGTATCTGACAGCAACGATTATGAATTTTGAGGTTAGTGAAACATTGCCAGTGGTTACGGTAACGTTGGATATGGCTGATTTACCGGCGC
>NZ_KQ970390.1:96967-98452 GCF_001579105.1 Weissella sp. DD23
AGATTGTGGATGCGGCCACGCTGAAAGGCCGTTATACAAGCATCCATATTGCACCACGACACGACTTACAGGTAGCTGATGATAAGACAGTTTTTGCCTTTCAATATCAACCTGAAACAACCTACGATGTTGCTGTTGATTTGCAAAATTTGACAAGTCAAACGCATAAATTAGATGCGCAATTGTTAGATGCAACGGTGGGGGACAATGGTACTTATAGGTATCAAACGACGCAGACAAAGGTTGGCATCCGCCAGTTTAGTCATCAAACGAAACAAAGCGTGGTCTTGAAACCAAATGAAGAGCGTCATGTTCATTTTCAATTACGTACGCCTAGACGTACCACGACGACAACGTATTTCGGGGGCTTGAAGGTGACTGAATATGATCAGGCAGATACTGGCCTACTCCGAAATGATGTCTCGTTCGTAACGAGTGTCTTGCTGGCTAACCAAACGATTGAGACGACGCACGTTAAGTATTTGACCGTGCAACGGGTACAACGGGCTAGTCAGTATGGCAAGTTAGGTTATAACATTGTGCTTCAGAATCGAGGCCCCAAAATCGTGCAGCATGTGGCAACTAAGGTGGTATTAACTGGTGGTGCTAAACACCAGGTTTCTCAAAGAAAGACAGTCAGCTTTCTTGCCTATGGGCAGACGACTATTTTTGTGCCAGATCAGGGGCAAGCAATTAAGCCACAGAAAGTAACGGTGACATTGCACACACAGACAGACGACACGGTCAAAAACAACGACGATTCCGCATCCAACAATTGTGACTCACAAACAAAAGAACCATCATAGTCTAGCATTCCTGTTTATTGTGCTCATATTATCTGGTATAGCTGGGCTGATGGCGGTTGTAATTGTTTGGCTCACGCGATCGAAAAATAAATGATGTAAGGGGATGGCATAATGGGGAATACAAAACGCATCTTCCTGGTAATGGCGACGCTTTTGGCGGCCATTGTTGGTGGAAGTAACGTGGTGTCCGCAAATTCAGGTGGGACAATTCCAGCGCCCCCCGAAAGCGGTCCACAAGTTGAGGGGAATTTTTATATTAATGGTTACACGCCAAAGCAAAATCCGAATTACCGTAATATGCAAACAGTTTCTGATGGCACAGCTAGTGTCATGGAAACGATGTGGTACAAGAATCCGGTTAATATTAAGCGGCCGTTCCAAACAAAGTTTTATATTTATATGGATGGAACAGCAGACGGGCTAACGTTCACTTTGCAAGGCCAAGGTCCAAATGCGAAAGGTTTTGCAGGTGAGGCACTTGGGGCGTACGGAAATGTGCGCGATGAACATAATAGTTACGGTGGTTATATTAAAAATGCCTTGAGCTTAGAATTTGATACGTATTTAAATTATGACTATAGTGATACGGATTACAACAATCAATATACGCAAGCTAACGGTGACCACTTGGCATACATTCACCCAGATGAGTCGGTGCCGTTTCAATGGGAGTTTGCCC
>NZ_KQ970390.1:99009-108873 GCF_001579105.1 Weissella sp. DD23
TTATACCCAAGTGATTCAGCAACCAACGCTTGAAAAGCAAGTCCGTAACCTAACGAAGGGTGAAACGGCATATACAGATTATACCGACGCGGAAGCTGGTGATGAGTTAGAATTCAAGTTCACAGTAGCCAATAGTAAGGTTAACGGCATCGGTAACACTTGGCAGGATGTCTCAATTAAAGACGCCTTACCGGAAGGGCTGCTTGCGGAGGATGGTAGCCAGACGATTAAGATACCGGTCGGGGATGTCGGGGTAGATGGTACCGTGACGAAGACGGTTAAGGTCCGCGTTGATAAAAATGAGGATACGACGCTAATCAACACTGCCGAAGCGACGGGATCGAATTATTATGTAAGCCCGGTGACTTTGCCGTCAAATGATGTCAGGGTGAATGTTAAGAAGACCGAATTCACAAAGCCGGTTAAATTAACGATGACCGATCAGATAGTTGATGAGACTTATCCAGACAGTCATAATGCGACGCAGACTGAGGTTGATGATGTTGCCGGTGGAGACAAAATTGATTATACGATTACCGTTGCCAATACCGCGGCACAATCAAAGTTTACGGGCGGTAAATTAACGTTCGATGTGCCCAAGGATGCGACAATTAATTCACTGGTGGTGAATGATATGCCAATTCCGGCGGGATGGTATGAGAACAAAGCAACGGCGAATGGTCAGCAAATTGGCATTACTGATATTGATCTGATAAGTGGTGACACACTGGACATTAAAGTGAACTTAACGTTACCGAAGAAAGTGACGTTTGATCGTTATACGACCACTCCAAAAATCGTCGGCAATGATACTGACCAGAGCGCGTATACTGCGACCGGGGATCCATTGACGATGGTCGTGGCGGATGAGACGATTTCGTTTACGCCACAGGATATTAACTTTGGTGCTCATCCAACGTTGCAAGCGGGGATGGTGCTTGACCGAACGGCTGAGACAACGGCACCAAATGCGGTTGTAAAGATTTCTGATGAACGGCGAACGAAAACGCCGGTGTCGATAACGGTGAAAGCGGTCGAACCTTTCCGCGAAATTGATAATAGCACCGCCCATTTACCAGCGCATCTCTTGTTCTATCACGGTAGTGCAGCAGATGCGGTAACCCAAGGAGTTGAGATTGCAAAGACGACAGATGGTCAAAGCCTGACAGACGTGGTTTGGCAACAAAATGAAGGTTTGCGCTTGCATGTTGATGGCAGCACAAATCAACCTGGAGAGTATCGAACACAGCTAGAATGGCAAGTGAATATGGGCTACTAGCTTCTGGTAACCGTGGTCAATGTTGGCCACGGTTTTTCTGTGTGTGGCTATGATACACTGGAAGCAAAGGAAAAGGTGACGGGATGAATAAGAAAGTAATTGTTGGGGGCGTTGCAGCAGCTGTTGTCGTGGCTGGTGGGGTTGGCTATGCTGTATTGCACACGCCAAAGGCCCAATTTGGGACGCATTTATTGGCGATGGTCAAAGCAGACGATAATCGTTATCAATATACAGCATCGATGCCAGGCAACAGTCAGTACCGGATTAACGGATTGGCCAAGCTAGACGCTAAGGATCGTCAAAAAGTGATGTTATCAACAACGGTCGCTGATGACGATACCAAATTAACATATGACATCAAGAAGAATGGCAAGACAACCTATGTGTCAGCAGGATTCCTGAATGATATGTTCCAATCGGCTGATGTTAAGGATGTGCCTGATTTTTCAACGGTCCTACAAAATGTGTGGATGAAAGCGGACGATAAGGGGTATGCCAAGGTGGAATCAGAACAGGTTCAGACTGACGCTAAGCAAATTGCTAAGTGGTTTACCGACTTAGATGGTCAAAAATTCAGTAAAGTTGGTGCGGGTTATCAAGTTAAGCTCAATCGGGCAGACTTGAAGCGTTTGGTAACAGTTGTTGGTCAAACGGAAACTGCTAAACAGTTAAAGGCCGATGGTTGGGACAAACTCCGTGATGAAATCAGTGATATGAAGAAGCCGGAAGTCATTGTGACTGTCGCGAAGGATGCCCATAAGTTATCTTTGCGTGCCACATCGGATCAAGCAAGTTATGTCCGAGCCACAGTTGTTGGTACGCGACAAGCAGGTCAAACGGTGACGATGCCAGCCGCCAAGAACGTTAAAACAGAGAAACAGTTAGAAAAAATGTTAACGGCAATGGTATTGCAATACGCTTTCAATGCCATGTCAGATAGTTGGGGCGACTAGTCCTTGAAAAGCACTTTGTGATCGATTGTATGCGGCGCACAAAGTGTTTTTTTATATCCTGTAAATCGGACGTTTTTTGAAATGTTTTTATGTCGCAATAATGATGATGTAGAATAACAAGGGTATGTCTCTTGCTGGAAATAGAATAGGAGCAAAAATGATCATTGATAAAGCGGTAGCCGTTGTACAGGACTTGCTAGCGGAAGGCCATCAAAATTTTAAAATGTCGTTTCGAATTGGCAGTTATGGCCCTAAAATTGGTGTTGATACCATTGTTTTACGCTCAGGTGAGTGTGAGTCGTTTCGATGGTTTGTGGGGTTATCATTAACCCTCACTGAAGGACCGGTACGCATGTTAACGGGAATCTATACAACATCGTCCCATGGTCAAGAGGAGTTTAATCCATATTGGACCGCGGTTGCGAATACAGCCATTCAACGATTTATTAAAAATGAAATTGGCGATTTTTGGACGGCGTATTTTGAACATGTGGTTCAAGTTGGACATCTGATTGCAGAGGAACACAGTGTGGAATATTTGGCGAATGAACTTGAGTTGTATCACGACGATATTCATCAACACGAATTGCACTCTAAGGTGCCAGAACGGTTCCGAACTTGGCCCATGGCAGTAAAAGCCACGGCTAACAATGTTAACGATAACGAAGATGATGCGCAAACGATTGTTGTTTTTGGTCGAACTTTCGCATCGTTTCTACGTGAACATGGCGAACAAATCGTGTGGTCTGGCGATCCTTTACGGAGCGAGGTTTATAATTATTTTGCTAAAGAGAAGCAGGAGTCTTAGATATGTGTCAAATCGGGTGTAATACGAAAAATGAATTAAATTGTCAGATAGCGTGTCCGTGATGTTTAACATCGTGGTCACGCTATTTTTTTATCCGGAAAGCAAGATTATTCCCAATAATGAGCTGAACAGGCATACTTTTGCGATTTTTACTTACTTTTTGTCGAAAACTATGCTGAATTACTCAATTTTAAGACGAAATCCTGAATTAGCGGGTTACTTTGCTAAAATCATCACGTATCACGAGTAGGTTATAACAAGTAAGAGGAGTTTTAATATGGGTGATCAAGTTAAAGTTCACAAAAAGTTGTATAAGTCCGGCAAGATGTGGGTTGCGGCAGCTTTGGTAGCAGGTGGTGCCTTGTTGGCTGTCCCACAGAGCGCTGATGCATCGGTTGGACCGATGATTTTTCCGAACACACATTGGACCGTCGGTAATACTAGTGTGTCATTGCAGCAGGACGGTAAGTATGATACTTTCCAATATGCGGGTAGTCGGATGTATTTGTCGATCTACAATCAAAAGACATACAAGACCACAGGAAGTAAATATATTAATGTGACCTTTAGCAACGTAGCATCACGAACGGATGCAAATGGCCACAAAGTGTACGTTCAACGTGGTTATGTAACGGTAGCTGGCAAGAAGGTAGCTGTGTATCGCGGTGTTACAAAGGGATATAACGGCAAGTTAGTCGTTATCAATGGTCAAATGACTACCACGAAGCCAAATGTTAAGACGCTTAGTGCATTGGCATACAAGCAAGGTGCATACTACGATGCGACAGATCGCAGTGGTGAATGGCATTTGAACGAAAGCACGCTGACAGTCAAAGCCAGTGCTAAGAATGCGACGATTTACAATTCATACAATGGTGGTGTTGCAAGTAAACTAACTGGTTTTGCTGGTAAAACTTATAGGTCATATTCTTATGTATACGGGAAGTCGCCAGCTGTTTATGCGAATGCAGTTGGAAAGTACTACACGCCAGTTGCTAAAGGAAAATGGCAATTAGAATCATATTATGGTTTGACATACAAAACGGGGAATGTTTATAAGTACGCATTGGTACCAAGTTCCAAGTTGGTATTGAATACTTCCAAAACAGTTGCAAAAGAATCGTTTAATGCAACAATGTCGTATATGCAGTCACAAGCGGCTGACTATGCGAAGGCAGCTACTTCAATGGTGTCGTATGTTTCGAGCGCTGTAAAGAACGGTGAGCATCCTGCAAGTTATGGTGCTTGGGCAGATAGCTATGCGTCATATGCGAATAGTTTGACTGGTAAAAACACAGACTATACCTATGCGGTTTCAATGGCTAAAAAAAATGGACAAAATATTTCAAGTTATACGAAAGCAATTAGCGCTTCGAAGACGCAGACAACCAATGCTGTCAGCAAGGTAAAGTCATTATTAGCCAACGCGAAAAAGTACCCGGTAACGATTCGATACATGTATGCAAATGGCAAGTCGGCTGGTACAGATGTGAAGAAGTCACTGTACTATGCAGATCGGCTTAACTTCACGATACCAGCGAAGGCAGGATACTTTACTGTTGTTAAGTATAATAACCAGTTAGATTTGAGTACGCAGAAGAATACTGTTTACTTCAACTATACCAAGGGCGCTTCGACGATGGATATTAGCTATTTGCCAACGACGAATGGTCTGTATAAGAAGGTAGACGTTAAGTTGCCAACTAGTAACGGGGTTTACTCTCGAGGTGGTATAGGACAGACAAATAATACAATTACTACAGTTGCAAGTGCTGGTTCACAAGGGTACTTGTGGTATGGTGCAACGAAGTCAGATGCTTATCGAGCTGAAATTGAAGCTGAAACGGACTTCGCGTCAGTTATGTCTGATGCGGCAACAAATTCGTACATGTCATACACGGCAAGTCAACGATCACAGTTTAAGTCATTGGCTTCATCGGCTTCTAACCAAGCAATTAAGACGCAATCAGCGTACAATAGCTATTCATCATCAAGTCAGGCTGCTTGGAACTCGCAATATGGTGTGTCATCTAGCCACAGCAGTGTAGCAAGTTCATCAGTAGCGTCGAGTGCTAGTGTGAAGCCATCAAGTAGTTCGTCTGCGGTATCTTCAAGTTCAGTGACGTCTTCAAGTGTATCTTCAAGCTCAGTGGCGTCATCAAGTGCATCCGACAGTTCAGCTGTTACTAGCCAATGGTTGAATGATTTGAATGCCTTGCGTGCGAAGGAACGTACGCCATTGACGGCTGATATGGTGGCAAATAAGAATGGCGTTGGCAGCGATGAAGGTAAGTCACTTGCTGCATTAACGCAGGATGCTGAGTTAACAAAGTGGGCGCAAACGCGTGCTGAAGAATTGGCTGCGCAGGGGTCAATTTCACACACGACCATGAAGAATGGTGCGCCAACTTGGGTGGTGAATGGCGATCAGGTTGATGGTGACTTATTCGCATCACCAGATTATGTAATGGGAAGTTACATTAATGGACCTGAAGCACTGGCTAGTTGGTCAGGTAGCACGCAAAACCCAATTAGCATGTGGGCAAGTGAGTTACAGGATGGGTCACAAGGCTATGGCCACTACTTAACTGAAGTGTCGCCATTGGCAAACAAGGTTGGTTTTGGCTATGCCAAGACAGCTAACGGCACGACAATCGCCGTTATGGAAATTGGTTACCATAAATAGTAGTAAAAGGGCTGGTGTCTGGTATCTTGGACGCTGGCCCTTTTGGTTTGAAATTCGTTTACAATTAATAAGAACAAGAAATAGAGAGACGAGTAGGAATTATGAGTGAGCAGAAAGCGAAATTACGTAAAAAGTTGTATAAGTCCGGTAAACATTGGGTGGTTGCGGGGATTGCCTTTTTTGGCATGACAGCTGGATTAACTACCGTTGCTTCGGCCGATGGTGATGTCGTGCCAGCTGTTACGACTGAGCAAGTTGAAGCAGAAGCGGTCACGTCAATTAGTCAAACACCAGTTGCTTCGGTGGCAACGATCAGCCAAGATGAGTATACGAATGTGATGGCTAGTAGTGAAGGCGACAGTGTGGCCACGTCGGCTAGTGTCGTGAGTGAATCCGTATCGGTGGCCAGCAGTTCGGCCCTGACTATCACATCTGAATCAAGTAACTTGGTTGGCGCGAGTAGCGTGGCGAGTGCATCTACGTCTACATCGGCGTCTATCGTCAGTTCAAGTGTTGTAGCAGATGCCAGTTCATCAGTCACATCATCCGTAAGCGTTAAGTCAAGTGTTGCTAGTGACGTGCAAGTGCCATCTGACGCCGTGAAAGTGACAGATGAAGTTAAACCAGATGGTACGAAAAATAAGGCGTATGCATTGGCTGAAGCAGCTGCTAGTACTTCAGCTGTTGCACAACAGCCTGCATCAGATCAAGTTATTGTGGCACAACCAGCCCCAGCCAATCAGAGTGGATTGAATGGTGTTGACAACGGTGTTCATTACACTGATGGCAAACCGTCCGCTGGGTTATTTCAAAATGTGCTGTACGGTCAAGATGGTAAGCCAGTGACTGGTTTTGATAGTAAAACTAACAAGACTTATGTCAAAGGCGTGCCAGCAAACACGACGGTAAACGGTGTCTTGTATCAAAACGGGCTGGCATTTTCAGGTGTGAATAAAACGAACAAGAAAATGTACGTCGCCGGTAAGCTGGCCAATACAAGTGTGCAAGGCGTACGCTACCAAAACGGTATTGTGTTGAATGGCGTTGATAAGCAGAGCAAGAAAACCTATGTGGCTGGTAAATTGGCGAATGCAACAGTGAATGGGGTGCTCTATAAAAACGGCGTTGCGTTTACAGGGCAAAATCCCACCAATAAGAAGACTTATGTAGCGGGTAAGTTAGCTAACACGACAGTTAAAGGCACACTATATAAAAACGGCATCGTGTTCAGTGGGATGAAGGCCGGTAAAATGTATGATCATGGGAAATTGGCGAACCGCACACTGGCAGGTCGCCTCTATAAAAATGGTCAAGCGTTTAATGGCTGGCAAGCCGACCGCTACTACACGGGTGGCAAGAAATTTAATGGGCAAATGGGCGGTAAGATTTACCGAAATGGTCAAAAATTCTCGGGTTCATACAAGGGCGTGTTGTATAAGAACGGCGGTGTGAAGACGGGGTATGTTGGTGCGACATACTACGCGAAGGGCCGAAAAGCCAACGGTAAGATGACGGTTGGTCAGACAACGTATCTGTTCCATAACTGGACTAAGCAAAAGGGTGTCCAAAAGGTCAATGGCACGTACTACATGTTTAATTTAAACAGTGGGGCGATGGTCAAGAACAAGTACGTTAAGTCACAATGGGGCAACTACTACTTCTTTGGGGCTGACGGAAAAATCGGCACTGACGTTGTTAAAATGAATGGTACCTACTACTATTTCGATCACAAAACGTATTTGATGCACAAGAACACGTATGATAAGTCGCGTTGGGGCACATGGTACATGTTTGGTGGGGATGGTAAGGTCTTTAGTGGTTACAAGTACTGGTATGGTCAGTTGTACTACTTCAAGCCGGGGACGTACGAGAAAGCAACGAACCAGTACGTTTATGAAAATGGTAACCGTTACTGGGCCGACAAAAATGGTGTCGTGACATCAGGTAATGCCCAAATTGAAACGGCGATTGCGACTGGTTCAACCATTATTGGTAAGTCACCCTATAACTGGGGTGGTGGTCGTACGCCGCAATCGATTGCGCTACGTCAATTTGATTGCTCATCATTTGTGCACTGGGCATATGCAAGTGCAGGTGTTGAGCTAGGAGATTATCGCACAGCCGTTACGTACTCAGAAGTGAATTTAGGCCGGGGAATTAATTGGAACAACATTAAGCGTGGGGATATCTTCTTCATGGATAACGTTGACCACGTTGGTATCTACCTCGGTGGCGGGTATTTCTTGCACGATTCTCCCAATTCACCCACGGGTGGTGTTGGCGTATCTAATCTAGATGATGTTGTCGATCGTTGGAACTTAGTGTACAAGGATTCTTGGCGAAATATTTCAGATAATATCGTGCGTCGCGTGGTTGGATAAATGAACAACTGTTCTTTTAATCGGGAGTAAGTCATGAAAAAATTAAAATTATCACTTTTAATGTTAGTAGCAGTGATTAGTGCGACTGCCTTTGCCGTTAATTCAGAGGCTGTCCACGCTGATACTGTCAAAGCCATTCAAAAGCAACACAAATCAGGTTATCTTAATGCGGATGGTCAATGGCTGTGGTTCGAAAATGGTCAACGTTATACAGGTTTCCGTCATAACATGGGAACGTACTACTGGTTCATTAATGGCGTCCGTCAAGATTCAGGTTGGCGCCATGCTTGGGGTATGACGTATTATACAGACGCTGAGGGGCGTGCTGTGCAAGGCGTCCAACAAATTAATGGCAAGGTGTATGACTTCGGTAACGATGGCACGTTCTTTTCGCGCGGTATTGTTAAGGACGCGTATGTTAATGTTCCTGGTGTTGGTTGGCGCTGGGTAAATAATGGTCAGATGTTCAGTGGCTTCCGTCATTATATGGGCACGTACTACTGGTTTGAAAATGGTGTACGCGCGGACAATGGTTGGCACTTTGCGTGGGGCTTCGCTTACTATACCGGTAAGGATGGTCGGGCATTGCAAGGTGAACAAACAATTGACGGTCAAACCCTAAATTTTGGTGATGATAACACCTTCTATCTCCGTTACTTTGATGGTGGTAGTGCAAATCCAGGGGATGATCCGCGGCGGTTCATGCAGCCTGTAACGGATCTGCAATTTGATTATGATGAAAACGGTCATCCAATACCAGGGACGGCTTATTGGGATAACTAGTTAACCAATTTTTATCAATTAGGCTCAAGCTAAATTTGAATAGCAAACAAAACGGCATCCAATTTTGCGGCGATGCCGTTTTGTCGTATATAAGGGATATTTCACCACGGAAATGAAAAATAGGACTATACTGTTTTGTTGTATTTTTAGTTAGCCACAAGAGAGAGGTAATGAGTTATGAAAAAGCAATCGTGGTTGGTTGCAGCAAGTGTTTTAGCTGGGTTAATCGCTGTGGTGCCGGTTACGTCAGCTGATGATAGTGCAACGATCAGCGAACAGGTGACAGCAAGTAGCCAGCCAGCATCGACAAGCGATCGTGTACAGACTACTTCAACGAGTCAGAGTAGTTCGTCTGAGCAATTGACCGCAAAGCAAGATACGTCGGTTAGTTCGGTAAGTGCGACTGCAACTGTATCGTCTAAGCCGGCTGCAACGACGCCAACAAAAGTCGCACCGGTCAAAAATGATGTGGTCGTGGCGGGTGTGTATTATTTGAACGATAAGCCAGCAGCTGGTACTTATCGAGGGTAATGATGGTAAGCCATTTAATGGGACTCAGAATAATCTGATGTATGTTGCAGGGAGACTTGCAAATAAGCGGTTAGTGAATGGCAAGTATTATGTTGGTGGAAAATTGTCTCAAGGCGTTTATGCAGACAAGCAATACGACGGACACGGAGCCTTGGTGGACGGTAGGTACTTAAACGGTTATTACTATGCAAACGGGGTTAAGTTGACTGGTAAGAGCCGTGATGGCAATTATTTCAAAAATGGTGTTTCGTTTTCTGGTGATATGAACGGTCGCCATTACGAAATGGGCACGCTGTTCACGGGTAGTTTGAAAGGCGTTGCCTACAAAGATGGGTTGAAGTTGACTGGTACTCGTGGCGGAATTTATTACAAAGCAGGTAAGCCTTTCTCCGGGGTGATGAGTAATGTGCTGTATCACAACGGTCGTCGCTACACGGGTTACC
>NZ_KQ970390.1:110378-112497 GCF_001579105.1 Weissella sp. DD23
CGCATTTTGTGCGAGAGTACTACGTCCTATTGTTGATGCCATTTTTTGTGGTTGCGTTATTCCAACTATTTGCCTGGTTGATTGATTGGCAGAAAGAATTATTGCGACCGGTTATGTTGTTGGTTATGATTGGCATTTTTGTCATACCGTTTTATGGAAATTCTTATATTAAAACGGCAACTCCGCGCGATGCCCATCAGCCATTTTTGGCACGCCATGGTCAGCCGACTGATCAAAGCGTACAAGAACGTTTTGCAGCGGATATGCATAAAAAATCAAAGCACCCAAGTATCTTGATGGTTAATTCATTAGATTCCGGGTTCTTCTTAGCTGCCGATACTCATCCAGTGACGCGATACTTCCACTTAATGAACATGACGTATGATGAGTTCCCTGAAATGTATACTTCATTTTCAGATACAATGACGCATCGACGTGTCCAATATGTTGTGGTATTTGTACCTGGTAATCAGCCATTGGCGATTGATATGCGGAATGCTTTGAACGGGGTTCACCCGTACAACAAGGCACCATTGGTGAAAAATTACCGATTGATTGATACTGGCTATCAATTGTTGGCGGGTAAGCCCAAGAATTGGGCGTTGTTTGAATTGAAATAGTTTTAAAAAGCACGAGAGAATGGTTCGCTCGTGCTTTTTTGTTGCACTTTCGCAACAAATATTTTTGTGTGTTAGAACTTTTACTAACCACTTATCAAAAAAATAGGCGTAAACTTTTTAAGTTAAATATTTTATGGGAGATGAAGAAGGTTGAAGAGTCGTTTGAGTAAGTTAGCGATTATGGGTTTGACGATGGCGGGTGCAATTGCTTTTGGGCAAAGTAATGCATCAGTTTCAGCAGATGCAATCAAAGCACAATATCAAGGTAATTGGTTTGCGCACCAAAATGGGCGTTGGTACCATGTTAACGTGACAAAGAATCATGTGACGGGTACAGGATATACAGATTACGGGCGGACTCATACGTTTAATTTGAATCCAAATTTTACGGCATTTTGGAACGCCGGTGAGCATGGCTATTATTTAGGTGTCGGCAACTTATCATTCCAGTCAATGTATTTAGGGCTGAATGGTAACTTTACGACATTGAAATTGTTGGCGGGCCAAGATACAGGCACAACGATTTTTTATCGGTCAAAGGATGCGGCCTTAGGAAAGTATTTCACGGCGACGGTGCAACACATCGATGCCACGACCAAAAAGAAGATTGGTACGGATTGGCATGTGAAGTCCCCAGCTGCGGAAAATTGGTGGTTTGAGCCAGGCAATGGGTACCAATATTATCAGTTGCAAGGCTCGAAGCGCGTTAATTATAAGTTGAATAGTAACCGGACGTTCAAAATTTACTACAAGGCAACTTATCGTAAACTGACCATCAAGAACTACGATTTCGATACCGGCAAGTTAATTTCAACGCAGACGAAGATGGTTAAGGTTGGCACAACGCCACTGGTTAAGCCGGGAACCGTGAAGGGGTACCAAGCTTATTCAGCCGCCAAGTATGCGAAGCGGGTTAACTTGGATCAAACCATGTCAATGACCTATCGCAAGGCTGCCACGATTACGGTGAAGTACCAGGCGAACGAAGGAACGCAGTTGAATCCAAAGTGGACGGATATTGCGAATGCGAAGACTTATACGAGTGTGATTGGTAAGCAGTTACATATTGCGCCAGTTCAGAATGGTGATTACATTATTCCAGCAGCACAAGACATCACTGTAACGGGCAACCGGACAATTGTTTTGAACTATCAGTTGAATAAGCAAGGTTATTTGAATAAGTACAATCAAGCGATTACGAACAAACATTTTGATGCAGCGCACACGACACAGTTGAAGGCTGCTACCAATATTTATTACGTGCAAATGAAGTCAGCCACGAGTGCATCGGCTCTTAAGAAGGCTTGGAACAACTTTAATGATGTGATGCAACATGTCACGGTGATGAATTTGAACGTGTATGATATAGAAGCTCGCGAAAGTGACGGGCGCCCACAATTTTCTGATCGGGTAACGTTGGCTAAGTCAGTGACGAATGATAACCAATTTACACAATCTAATTGGCGCTGATGTCAAGATTATGGACAGGTTTTTTCGGT
>NZ_KQ970390.1:113494-120345 GCF_001579105.1 Weissella sp. DD23
AATTTGTGGCAGACACAGTTACATGCTTGGCTGATGTACAATGGTGCAAATCGTAAAGTATGGGTAAGCGGTGCTAAGGCTGGTTCAGGGTGGATTGATCCAGCCAAAATTACTGAGGGTACGGTTGAAAATGTGCCGGTCTCAACTTCAATTACAGATGCGGATACGTCAATGCATGCTTTGCGGGCAACGTCGATGATTTCGTACGAGTCTAAGACAACGGTTGACTTAACCACGCGCCAAAAGATGTTGGCATCTGATAGTGGTTTCCACGCTTATATTGCAGGTTCCACGATTTATCATAATGTGTTTGGATCGGGTAATAATATTGTGTACATGACGTATAAGAGTGTCGGGACGCCAAATGTTCTTGGTGCTAATGCAACACGTATGAAGGTTTTGCAGTCATCAGAAACGCAAATCCGATTAGATGGCCGTTACTATAATGACTTGATGGTGAAAGATAGTTGGTCAGCAACCGAAAACGGTGATTGGGCAAGTTGGTTTGTAATTCCGGGCCAATACAAAGATGATGATATTGCCAATGCAACTTATTGGTGGTTGCCACAATACGCATATAAGGGATATGGACAAAAGTCTATGCCACTGAACTAAATAATTTGCTGAAGCCAGATGCGTAAGTGTCTGGCTTTTGCCTGTATTTAGGGCGTTTATTGACGGATTCCTCTGAAAACATGGAATTTTAGTTGTTGTCCTGTTTTTTAGCCTATAATCATAAGGTTATTTTAAGTTAGGAGCAGGGTATGAGAAAGATTGCAATTGTTGGTGGGGTGGTCATGATAAGCGCTGTCGCAGGTGCTTTAGGTGTGACGAATTCCGTGGAAGCAGCCAACACACGATATACGACAACGTTTAAATTGGTTGATAAGACGACGGGTAAAACGTTGCGGACCATCAATATATCTGGCGTTAAAAACCTGACGTATACGTTCCAACCAAATAAGATTCAGTATTACGCAACCCCAAAAGCTGTTAAGTATACGGTTCGACGAACAGGAACTATTAAAGTTAATTATGTGGCTACGTATCGAAAAGTAACGATTAAATCGATTGATGCTTTTGATCATCGGGTTATTCAGAATAATACAAAGATGGTGAAAGTTGGGACGACGCCATTGATTGCACCAGTGGCGGCAGCTAAAGGTTATAGTTTGAAGGTTGCAACAACACCAGTGCGATTGACAAAGGTTAATAAGGATACCAGCGTTAATTTTAATTACGATAAAATGGTGCCAGTGACGGTGAAGTACACTACAGTCGAGGGAACTGGCGCAACTTCTCATGAGGTTTTACTAGGTACTGTAACGAAGAATTATCGACGTGGTTACATGACGACGTTTAACGCTAAACAAATTAATGGCTACGTATTACCGAAGCAACAAACGACAGCGTTTTCTGGATCTGCAACTGTAAAATTTAATTATGTTATTAATCGTAGCGACGCATATGTCGCGTATAACCAAGCACGTAGTCGTGTGCGCAATAAGGAACGTTTCGATCAGGCGATGCGCGCATATAAAATGAATATTGATAATGCGACGTCATTGCGGGAGTTTAATGCCGCGAAGGCAGCGGTATCTAATCTGGGGTTGGTTGAATTCCGTTCGCCGTTAGCAGTTTATGATAAACATGTGAATTTGAACCGTTGGGTCACAGATTCGAATTTGAATTATAATCCGTTAGCGCAAGCGGGTGGGCGCGGTGTATTTGCCAAAAGAACTGCTGATAATTATTTGGCATATTTTCAAGCGGATACAGATTCTGGAAACTTTTATTGGGTTATTAACCAGCGTACAAAAGTTGGCGGTTGGGTCAATAAAGGAGTGTTTGCAAATGGTGGTGTAGGTGTTATGAAAGATATCAGCGCGTACACTAAGTCACAGTCAAATTATAGTTATACGGACAAAATTTCGAAGGCAATCAATCAACCTTATATGGATGAAGATGGTTTTCAAGCAGTACTCCAGTCTGTCGAACTCAATCATAATGCGGCAGCAACTGGATTAGATAATAATGATGATATTGTGACCGGGGATGGTATAACCTTGGTTAGATTGCATTTTATGATTAACGGTTACGTTGATAGTCAAGGAAGTGAGATTGATAATCTGTTGCAATATCCGGAAATCGAGTTAGCTGATGGTGATACTTTACAATCTGTAAATTCGCTTGTTGATACTACCTATACAAAGGGAAGTTGGGATGCTTTCTTTGTTACTACAAATGCGCAAGCAGATACAATTTTGCAGCAAGGAGCAACGCTACATTATGGGACAACCTATCAAGGACGTGTTCAGTATGACCAGACAATGGATTTTCTGAAGAATAGTGAGAACAATAGCAACAGCGACGAGTGGTGATTTTTAGATTTTGCAGAATACGATAATAGAACATCTGTCTGTTTTTTTCGACGAGGTTATTTTTCGTGTGATAGTTGTGGTGAAAAGCCAGGCACAATTGTGTCTGGCTTTTGTTTCAATTGTGGGAATTCCGTCAGTAACACCGCAAATCACATATAAATTAGTCCTGAATACGAGTATACTTATTCTTTGTAAAAAGAAATATTGGAGAATGAGATGAGGAAGACTATGGTCATGACGTTGTTGGCAGCAACGTCATTTGGTTTGGTAACCGTTGGTCAAGCGCATGCAGCGACGACAAGTTATACAACCACTTTTAAGTATGTTGATGCGACGACGAATAAAACGTTGAAGACGGTTAAAACAACCGGTACAAAGAACAAGACCTATACTTACAAGCCAGTCGCGATTAAGTATTATGCGACGCCGGCGAAATTGTCTTATAAGGTCACGAAAGCAAGTACAATCACGTTGAAGGTAAGGGCGACTTCTCGCAAAGTGACAGTTAAGTATGTTGATCGTTATAATAACGCAACCATCAAACCAGCAAAGATTGAAATGGCGCCGGTTGGTAAGACGGAATCGTTTACGCCAGTAAGCATTTCTGGCTACCAAGTCACCAGTACAGCAACTAAGAAATTGGCAAATGTTAAGTTAGATAGTACAGTAACGTTTACGTATGACAAATTGTTTAAGTTGACGCAAAATATGGTGGCTATCGACACTAAGAAGTCACTTGGTACAAGCAGTCAGATGGTGAGGCGTGGCCAGACGGTGACAGTAACGCCAACGCCAGTCGCGAATTACGTGACACCAGCTATACAGAAGGTTCAGGTTAACAAAGATACGACGGCTACATTTAACTATCAACGGTTGTACAACGTGACGGTCAATGCGGTTGGTTCTGATGGTGCCAAACTGGGTACTACCAATCAGACTGTGCAACAAGGGAAGTCGGTGACAGTAACACCTAAAGCGTATCCTGGTTACGCAACACCAGTCAGTCAAAAGGTCACGCCAACTAAAGACATGACGGTGACAGTAACGTATCCGAAGTTTTACACGGTTAATGTCGTTGAAAAAACTGCTGATGGTACAGTTTTGGCAACTCGTTCAATGCAGGGACAGGCAGGTCAAAGTGTAACGGTGATGCCTGGTTCGCATGCTGGTTTCGTCACACCGGATGCTCAAACAATGAGCAAGGCAGGAACAGTGGCTTTGTTGTACCAAATTGATCGGTCGCATCAAGATGATGCATACAATAAATTGATTGCTAGTGTAGATAATCAAAATCAAGCTAAGATGGCGTTGGCTGCGTACAAAGCAGACTATACTCAAGCTAAGACGTTGGCAGCTTATCAAGTAGCGCAACAAGTCATGAGCAATATCTCACTGACATCATTGGGAAATCAGGCGATGCGTGTTGTAGATTCATATGATTCAGACGATATTAGTGCTGGTACAAAACAGGGTGCGACTGATGTAACGATGACTGAAGGTGCGACTGATTCCTACATCGCATACTATGCATCAGGAGATTACGATTGGGTAGTCAATCAGACCACTAAGCAAGGTGCTTGGGTTAAGAGTGATTTATTAACGACGGATGATGTTCGTAATGGTGAGAAGTATACATACGAGTCATCGGTTCATGTTGATCAGCAAGGTACGCCATTGTCCAATCTAGGGCATTTAGCTAGTTATGATGTACAGTACGGTATAAACGGTGACCCGGATGAAGCGATAGTTAAGGTAGTATTTGCACGGAATGCTACAACGCAGTCTGACTCAAGCAAGGTCATTATGCAGGATGGAGAATTCTATATTAATAATAATGGTCCGTTAATTGGGCTTGAAGCAGACAGCGATGAAAAATGGACAGCAGATAAGGCGTTTTATACATTAACGTTTACAATGGACGCTGAGAGTGCTCGTTTGTTAGAAACACATACAAGTTTTATCACGTATGGAATTGGTACTGATGCAACGTCATTTTTTGACTTAACTAGTGGGGATGCGGCAAATAAAATTGCGGCAGCATAGTGAATAAAATAAATTAAAAAACAGCAGTTTGACACGCGTAGTCAGATTGCTGTTTTTTAATTCCCTTTTTCTAACTACGTCTCGAATGACATGTTAATATAACATTTGTAAATTAATTGAAACATATTTTCGAGGTGGTTATGATGTTTAAGTTGGGTTCTGTATTAGCAACAGTTGCTGTGTTAGGTAGCTTGGCAGGTTCATCAGTAGAAGTCTCTGCCGCACAAACGGCACAACGTGATCATGTTTCAGCAAAGAAGACTGTCAAGAAGACAACGCACAAGAAGATTGTGTCTAAGCAAGTTGTTAAGAAAGCAACTACAAAAAAGGCAGTTCAGACACACAAGGTGTCCGTTGCACCTAAAAAAGTTGTGCCAGTGAAGGTTTCTTCTGTAAAGGTTTCGGCCGCAAAGTCTTCTGTAAAGACGAGCGTTGTTAATCATGCCACATCAAGTGTGAAGCCAGCAACGAGTACGACGGTTGTCAAACTCCAGCGACTGTAACGTCGGCTACAAAAGTTAATGCAAACCCTTGGATGTCGGTCGATGAACCAGCTTTCGCAAAGGTTTCGCAAACCTGGAAGACAACGGTTCCAGCTGCAAGTACAGCTGCGATTACGTGGTATGCAGGAAATGATGGCTATGTAAAAATTAATAACTACTTGCGTGGTATTACGTCAACTGCAGATGCACAAACAACAGTTGCAACGGCGGCCATTCACAATGCGGTGACGACCTACAACAACCCAAAGACCACGGTGGTTTACCGTGGGGTTAGTGCGAAGGGCTTGCAGATTTCATTGCACAATGCACCATTGCAAGTCGGCGCATTATACAGCGACAATGCTTTTATGAGTACGTCTTTTGACAAGGGTGTCGCGTTTGATTTTGCTAAGGATCCATCAGATAGTTACGTGCTACAAATGACGATTCCAGCAGGTACAGGTCACGGTGCCTATATTGCACCGTTGTCAAAAGAATATGGTTTGGAATCAGAATACCTGGTGAAGGATCACTCAGAATTTAAAGTGACTGGTTTTTCAACATTGACTGGTAATTACAACCAGAAGTACCACGTTGTTGAAATGACGATGGTAAAGTAAATATTTGAATGAAATAGCGAGGCTATCTAAGAAGATGTCCTCGCTATTTATTTGGAATATGATTCTATTCTGAAATGGAAGATGACTATCCAAGAAAATGTGTCTATAATGAACATGTATTAATTTTTTGTACGTATTTTTACACTAGGAGACGTGGTATGGGTAAATTTTTTAAGACAGTGATGCTTACAGTGGCAGCTGTCGTTGGGTTTAACGTTGCATCTGGTACGGTACAACAAACGCATGCAGATGAATTGCAAACGATTCAAGCGCAACACAAGTCGGGCTACTTGGGTACGCCACAAGGGTGGTTCTGGTTCGAAAATGGGCAAAAGTATACGGGATTCCGTTACTATATGGGCACGTACTACTGGTTTATCAATGGCGTTCGTCAAGATTCAGGTTGGCGCCATGCTTGGGGTATGACTTATTACACGGATAATCAAGGACGCGCAGTTCAAGGTAATCGTGTAATTGACGGAGTGTCATATTACTTTGGTGATAACGGTACATTCTTCTTGCGTGGTAAGGCATCTGGTTATATGGATGCTGGCCAAGGGTGGTTGTGGTACGAAGGTGGACAACGTTTCACAGGTTTCCGCAATTATATGGGGGCTTATTACTGGTTCCAAAACGGTAAGCGTCAGCAAAACAAGTGGGAAAACGCTTGGGGTATGACCTATTACGTTGGTGCTGACGGTCGCACGGTACAAGGCTACCAAACGATTGGTGGTGAGAGTTATTACTTCGGTGATAACGGTACTTTCTTCCAACGACCAGCACCAACTGCTCCAGTCGCGCCAGCAGCGCATGGACAGATTAAGGGATCGGTTGATCACATTTACCACGTGCCAGGTGGTCGCTATTACAACCGCACAAAGAATGTCGTGCAATGGTTCTGGACGGAACAAGATGCGCGTAATGCCGGATACCGGCCTTCAGAGTATTAATTAAAAATTCAATTTGTGTAAGTAAGAACAGTGGGAAGCTGTTCTTTTTTTATGTCCTTTTCGCGGTAACTTTCGTTGAAACGCATAAAGAATAAGTGTAATATATGTCTAGCTATTCGAAATGGGAGAGTGAGACAGATGGTACGGCCGACTTGGTTGCCACAAAAGACAACGTTTTATCTAAATATTGTGTTGAGTACGACCTATATTGCAGTGACTATTTTTGAGATGATCATGCATGTGCCGACCTGGGTTTTCTGGATTGACCATATTTTGTGGGTATACTTTGGTATTGTTTATATTCGAGGTATGCAGCGGGCACGTGACAAGAAACGTTATTTTGCAACACATCTAATCGATTTAATTGCACTGACC
>NZ_KQ970390.1:120634-121532 GCF_001579105.1 Weissella sp. DD23
CCCCGTTCAAATCATTACGATTCTTGAAGGTGCTTCGTTTATTGAAAGTGCTAACGTTGATTGGCAATATCTTAAATAAGATTTTCCGGAAAACTAATATTGCAAATGTTTTTTATGTCGTTGCTGCGATTGTTATCGCAGTGGCGGTGTCCTTCCATTTCGTTGAGCATCAAAGCTATATGAATAGTTTTTATTGGGCAATTATTACCGTGTCAACCGTTGGATACGGTGACGTTTCCGCGCATACGACGCTCGGCAAATTGTTGTCCATTTTGATGGCGCTTGGTGGCGTTGGAATGTTTGGTGTGCTGACATCTTCAATTACCAGTTATTTCCAGGAAGAGAATGAGGCACTCCAAGAAGAAGTTGCTGAGATGAAGCAACAACTAAATCGAATCGAAAAATATTTGATAGACGCTAATAAACGGTAAAGCAAGGCCGATTGCCTTGCTTTTTTCTTTAATCTGGAACGGAGGAACTATGGACCGCAGAATAGAGGGCATTATCGCTGCCTTAATGACGGTTATTTGGTTGGTATTATTAAACGTGTTTTTTGCGGGGAAAGTCACAGCACCTGATCAGGTGAAAATTCTACCGGATATGCGGATTACCTACATTAGGCTTGAAGCAACGCCTGAATATACCGCCGTGAGTTATGACAATGTAGCAATGAAAAATAATAGCAACGTTATTTCGGGTGCAATTGGTGCGAAGGGTTATCATTTGGACTCGCCAGTTGATTTGGCAGTTTTTAATGCTGAACGACTTATTTTTAAGCACAGTATTCGTATCAATCAGAACTTTAAGTTCAATTTACCTGAGAAACTAAATAAGGATGCTCGAATAAAGTTTGAATTATTAGATCGACACGGAAACATTTTAAATAGATCGAGTGATT
>NZ_KQ970390.1:122258-123830 GCF_001579105.1 Weissella sp. DD23
TTAAGAATTTCAAAATTGTAAATACACCAAAGACAGGCTTGTCGTTTACAAACAAAATTGCGTACCAAACGACATTACCAATGCAAATGAATCGTTCTGATAATGACGAAACAAATGTTATTACCGCTCGGCCTAATTCGATTCGACCAATTACAAAGTTTGGAACCAATTTGTTGTTACCAACCGAAACGACGAATTTGGTGAATTGGGCTAATCCGCAAGGTAGTATGATTCATGGCGATAAATTATATATTGTTTACGAGAGTAACACCAAAAAGAAGTATGGCCGTGTTGTGATGTTTGACTTAAAAAAAATTGGGCAGAGCAGGCGTAATTGGTGGCGGCAAAAATAGATTGCGTGAATTAGAAAAGCTAGTTAATGGTCAAAGGTTTGTATCAACGAAGATGTTGCAGGCGCTTGATTCAGTGCAGGTCGGACCTGAATTTTATACAGGCCATGGTCAGGCGCTATCGTTTGATGCCAAATCTAAGCGATTGTGGTTAATGGCTGAAGGGGACGACGCCTATAAGCAGTCATTGACACAAGTTGATTTGAAAACACTTGCGCCTGTAGAAAGTGCAGATTTTTCATTTACTGATCCACGGTCGCATGACAAAATAAATAGTGAACGTAATTTTGCGATTGATAACACGGGAAATATGTATATTGTTTCTGTCGTCACAAATAAGACAAAAAAAGATACTAATCTACAGAATGGGGATGTGATGCTGTATCACGGTAGGATGGTTGACGGCAAGCCCAAGTTTTCGATAACGCCGACAGTTATTCGTAGCAAGCCTGGGTATTATACACAGTTCTTGTCGTTTAATGAAAAGGACCAGAAACTGTATTACATTACAGATGGTGCTTACTTGGCCATTCCAATGACAAAATGGCTAGTTGGCAGTTTAACTTATCCAGATTTTGATATGGGTGTTTATGCGACGCAAGATGGTGGTACACGCGAATTTGAAGCAATGGACTGGGGTCCGACGCATCAATCGTACTTAGTTGTTAATCGTGGTGCAGAGTTAATGAAGGGCCAATAAGGCATTAGGAGTAGGGGTTATGTTTAAAAAGGTTAATTGGCAGTTAATACTTGTGGTATTGATTGTGCCATTGGTGATTATGAGTCCCATTTTATTTAATGGCACGGCACTATTAGGTGTAGATGGTTATTTTCACTATAATCGTATTTTTGAAGCAGCAATGCAGCTGCGAGATCGTAATTTGAGTTTTTTGAATTTATATACATTTCAACAAGCTGGTCGTATTGTAAACCAAGTTTATAGTCCGCTTGTAACTTATTTCTTCGGCGCGTTGCTGTTGGTCGCAGGCACTTGGTATAAATTTCAAATTTTAACGTTATATATTGTCTACGCATTGGGAATATTGACGATGTATTTTTCGGCCACAAAGGTCGGATTAACAAAACGTTGGGCGTTAAGTTTAGGTGTCGTATATACATCGTCTGCTGCTGTGTATGGTTTTGTTTTTGGAGCAACATGGAAGTCAATTGCTTTAGCAATTGTGCCATTGGTCATCCCAAGTTTAGTGCACTTGTTTGAAGG
>NZ_KQ970390.1:124451-126607 GCF_001579105.1 Weissella sp. DD23
TATACGGGGGTTAATTCAAATAGTGACATCGTGATTTCTGTCATGGCCTTTCTATTGCTAGGTATGACAATTGCTTTTTTGGAAAAAATTGAGTGTGGTAACTCGATTTATGGCTATTGTCGCCATTGTTTATTTGGTGGTGGGGACTTCACTTGTGCCGTGGCACTTGTTGGAAACTAATTACCCAGGATTACGATCATTCTTGCAGATGCCGCGTCGAATTAGCTTGACGGGATATGCGCTAACTATTGTTGTAGTTGGTAAGGTGTTTATGGAAGTACGTCCGGATAATAACGTTGTGCGTCACCTTACGCCGGTAATTCTTGCAGTAGTATCTGTGCTACTTCTGACTCAGAAGGTTGCGAACAATGTCTACTATGTTCAAAACGAGAAGACACCACTGTACGCGGGATTGCAGGCAACGCCTCGCAATGTGTACTCGCCAGACATTCATACGTTTGTGCAGCTTCAACCGCTATTCCATGATGGTGATATGGGTAAGTTGATTTATCATGTTGATCGTACGACACCGGATTATGTGCCGGTTGATTCGACAACTGAAACGCACCAGCCAACCTATGATGCCTACATGAACTCATTTTCAAAGCAATGGCGTCCTTACCAACACATTGTTAATGGGGATGGGACGATGACATTACAGTGGAAGAGCAATGTTGCTAACAAAAAGCGATTAATCCCTGTCGTTGCCTACGAACGCACAAAATTAGTGCTTAACGGACGATCTCTAAATGTAAATAGGCTTAAGCGGAATACAGTCGGTGCTTTATATGTCGCCGATAGAAGAGGTGTTAATAGGCTTGTACTTTCGTATAGCCCTGCCACAATCACTAAATTGGGAATGTACTTGAGCATAATGGGGTGGGGACTAACGGTCGCTGTTATTACATTCATTTTTTTAAAAAAATATGACAGATAAAATAAAGGCCTCTTATTTATAAATTAAGAGGCCTTTATTTATGGAATGAAAAATTTAATAAAACAGTTATTTTTTCAGTATTATGTTGATATAATCAATCATAGTTTTGAAAAAAGGATTAGGTGATTATGGTGAAGAACAAAAGAGCCCGTCAAAGTAATCTAGAATTATTGCGTATAGTGGCGATGTTTATGATTATTTGTTGTCATTTTGTAACTTATAACAACTTTGGGCCTACAGATGTGTTTTCAGAAAAGGTTTTGGGCTTATCTATACTTCGAATGGGTGGAAAATTGGGAGTGGTTTTGTTTGTTATGATTACAGGTTATTTTATGCTGAATAAGGCGTTTAGGTGGCAAAGGGTTATCGACCTCAGCAAACAAACTATGTATTTTTCAATAATTGTTGTCCTTCTAACTTACGCATTTCAAGGAACGTTACCAGATTTGCTCGGTATTACAAGAATCATATTCCCTCTTATTATGGCCAATTATTGGTTTCCGACTGATTTTGCGTTGATTTTGATTTTAAGCCCTTTATTAAATAAGGTGATGAATGACCTAGACGAAAGAATAGTGAGGGTTGGATTGATTGGATCCGTGTGCATGATTGGATTACCAATAATCATGCCGGATATGAAAAATCAATTAATAAGTCTGATTGTTTCATACTGCATGGGGGCGTATGTTCGAAAATATGATATAAAAATAGACAAAATTAAGATATTTATGTTGATTGGTGCAATTCTCGTTGCTACGTCATTTGTAACGGGGGCGCTACTGGCAGCTGCGAAATCAAACGCTTTCTTTTCGGGGCTAAGGTTGTTTTTTGTTAGTGGATTCAATGTTGGTGCTTTTATTATCGCGTTCTTGATATTTGTATTATTTAAGGATTGGGAGTTTGGAAGTGTTCCAGTTATTAATTTGATAGCTAGCACTACATTCGGTGTATACCTGTTTCATGATAGTCGCTCATTTAGGATCTACATGTGGAACGAGATTGTTAATCCTACTAGGTGGCATGGCTTAGAATTGGTGGGTGGTTTGATTGTATCTGCGTTGGGGATATTTGTCACAGGCATGATTTTAGATTTAATACGTCAATATATCGGTAAGGTGTTTGCTATGTTGAATAGTAAATTTTTTACAAAAAATAAAATGGTTAATGAATAATGATGGATGAACCTAACAAACGTATGACGTGGGTATTTCCTTCGTTT
>NZ_KQ970390.1:126627-127313 GCF_001579105.1 Weissella sp. DD23
CTTAAAGGAATTTTTAGATGAATATTTTTTTTAAAAAAAGTTACATAGTATACACCTTTATATTTTTACTATATGTAGTTGTAACTTTTAGTAGCAATTTTTTATTTGGGTATACACTTGTAGACCACGCAGACGCTTTCAGACAACACGTGGCTTATGTAAAAACTTTGCATGAATACATTTATACGTATGGACTGGGTTTTTGGAATAACTGGGATTGGAATCATGGTGTCGGAAGTGATGCTGTAAGTATTTTATCTTATTACAATCTTGGAGATGTACTGGGATGGGTAAATGCGTTGTTACCAATCAAACATTTAGATTGGACGTATAGTTTTTTTATTTGCTACGTTTATATTTGGTTGGAGCAGCAGCAATTCTCTACTTTTCTAACCATTTTAAAAATACCGTTGCTGTAGTTTTGGCAAGCGTGACATACACGTTTTCAGGTATGAATATTCCTGCGTTGCATCCAATGTTTGTAAACGCCATGTGGCTCCTACCATTAATTTTGTATGGTATTGATTTAATTATTTCGGGCAAAAATTATGCCGTTTTCATAATAACGGTAGCGTATTCTTTGATGAGCAATGTATATACTACGTACATAATTGGTCTCGGTGCAATTGCTTACTTTTTAATTGAGCTTATTTTTCTGAACAAGAGAACAAAATTAAAATAATTGT
>NZ_KQ970390.1:127576-130949 GCF_001579105.1 Weissella sp. DD23
AATTTCTTTATTGATTTCAATGCCTTTTTGGGTACAATCCGTACGAGCAATTTTAAATTCTCCAAGAGTTGGAGGAGTCATAGCTAATGGCTTATGGTTATACCCAGCAAAATATTATTTTAATTTTGTACAAGGATTGTTCGTTCTTAAATCTCCGGGCTTTTATACTAACGTAGCAGTAAATGCTGTGGCTTTCATCTCTTTGGTAGTTGTTTTTGTGTTTTGGAAACAAAACAAAAAATTAGTAGCTGCACTTTTCATTCAATTGATAATGCTAATGTTTCCACTGGTTGCAGCGATTATGAATGGAGGAACTACACCTTCGAATCGCTGGGTGATTATATTTATCTTGACGATAAGTTACGCAACAGCTTGGATGGTAGAAAATTTAGAAACTATATTTAATCATAGGTTACAGGTTACAGTTTTTGTAACCATTGGAATTGCCTTTTTGGCGGTTGTAGTTGCATTACCAATCAGCCTTAGTAAGGGGTACGCATTAATTTCGATGGTTAGTCTGGTTGCGGCTTCATTTGTAATTGCATTTCCTTCCAAAAAAAGAAAGAATTCCCTACTGTTCATTGCTGTGTTTAATATTGTTGGAGTAGGGGCGTTTGCTTATTCTGAGACGGGTGGCAACCTTGTTAATTTGTATAGTCAATCCCGTATTAATGATTATCACCCTTTTGACGTATTTAAAAAACAAAAGCGCAGCGAGTTAGTTACGCTTCAACGGACTTGACAAGTTCACTTAATCGAGCAAATTTTGCTCAATTCGATCATGCTATGACACTTGAATCATACAATTCTTTGGATAATAAATTTGTGTATGATTTTTCTAAATCTGTTGTAAATACACCTACGCAGAAATTGGATCCTTTGCGTCAGATGGACAATCGTGAAGAATTGTTGTCACTGCTTGGTGTGAATCAGATATATTCGTACTCTGGAAATAAGCGGTTGCCGTTTGTCTTGTATAAGAACAATGGTGTGTCGCCACTATATACAAGTAAGACATCTGTTCCTTTGGTGTACAAGGCAGATAACACTATTTCAGAACGACAGTATTATGCTTTACCAAGTTGGCAAAGATCTTCAGTACTGACCAACAATACAGTTGTAGATGAAAAGAAAACTGGGGTAGTAAACACGGAAAATGAGCCTGTTACGCTGGATACCCAGCATGAAGGGAAGTTCAATTTTCTCAACAGTCAAACGGTTAGAGTATCACTACCTAACGAAGTGAATAATAGCGGTTACCAATTAATGCTATATTTTGAGGGTCTGCATTTTAAAGCGCAAACATTTGCACAGGCAATTCACAACGTTGACGCCACAAATGAAGATGTACCAAGCCATTCTATGGGAATTGGAAAAGTTTCAGCAAGACAAAAGAAATTCAATGAATTGATTAATTGGGGCAATTCAGACAAGACTGCGTACATTTTGAAGTTTACTGCAAGTAATAAGTACGAAAATTCATTCATAGATTATGGTCAACAGCAAACTACCTTTTACAATCCTCAAGAAAAAGTGATGATTAATATAGGAAGTTCGGATGCCCAAAGACATTTTGTGGATATTAAATTAAACAAAAAAGGCATTTTGAGTTTTAAAAAAATGAAAATTGTTGCAGTTCCAATGGGAAATGTGAAGCGTTCTGTTGAGCAAATTCATAAAAAAAATAAAGACATTGATGTTAAATTAAGTAACAAGGGATTACGGACAACTATTAATGTTGCTTCAAAAAAACAATTTATGGCTACGTCTATTCCATATCTAGAATCTGGATGGAATTTGCTAATCGATGGAAAACCTGCAAAAATCGTAAAGACAAATGTTGGCTTTATTGGGTTTGCGTTAAACAAAGGCAATCACTTAGTAGAACTTAAGTACCATACCCCATATCTTCGAGTAACTATTGTCATATCACTAATAACTATTACCTTACTGATTATATTTGGAATGGTTAGAGTAATTCGCAATAGATAATTTAAAAAATATGGTTTTAAAAGCCTCTTTCGGATTTAGGAAATCTGAAAGAGGCTTTTAGTTTAAAGTGAATTTCTATATAACTTGTTAAAAGATTTTTTTCATATTAAAAGAAACGCTACGTTAGTGTATAATTCTTGATATGTGCTCTAGTTTGGGATGGGGCTTTTAGAAATAGTATGGAGTAAGTAAATGAAACTTTGGTTATTTGGATCTTATAAATGGCAAGGTAACCCAAAAGCTTTGGTGATGTATATGGCGGAACATTCTGCCAAAACGCATGAAGTTTGGTGGGTTGCTGATTCAGAGCAGGATGCAGCGCTTGTGTCTAGCCTAGGATATCACGCGGTTGTATCAAATAGTAAGAAGGCACGGGGCTTGTTTAGTAACGCGGATGTGTATATAACAGAAAATTTCCGTGAAAAATATCCCGCAGAAATGAACCCTGATATCAAAATTATTAATCTGTGGCATGGGGTTGGACTTAAGCATATCGAACTTGCTTTAGGGGCTGAGTCTGCTCTTGCAGAAAGTATCGTGCGAAAGTACGTGCGAAACTTCGAATTATATAAAAACAACCTCAAATTCTTGGCTACTTCGAAAGCTATGGAAGATCATTTTATCGAAGATATGCCATTAGATGAGTCACAAATTATTCGTGGCGGTTATCCGCGAAATCAAGTGTACCAATTTGAGAATATGCGTACTGATAACGGCGCATTAGACTTTATTGAAAAATATGACGACGTTTATTTGTTTGCGCCAACGTACCGCTTTACGAATGTAAATGGGTCGTTTAAAAAGCTCTTGCCTAATCTTGGGGCCGTTGCGCAAAAAATGGCCGACAGCAATTCGCTCTTTATCATTAAGCTACATCCGTTTATGCTTGAAGATCCAGAGTATTTGGCAGCCTTGGAAGAATATGAAGATGATGAAAATGTTTATTTCTGGGATGACAAATACGATGTATACGAAATTTTCAATAAGATTACAGTTGGGGTAGTTGACTATTCGTCAATCTTTTACGATATGCTCGAAAGTGGTGTCGAACGGTTTATCCGCTATATCCCTGATTATGATCAGTATGTCAATGATCTGGAATTAGTTGGAGATTATTTTGAACTGACGGATGGCGTTGATGCATATTCTTTTGCAGAATTCATTGACTTATTGGGTTCAAATCTACCAGTTATAACAAAAAAAGCAGACTTGTTAAATCACTTTTTTGAGTATGATGCGGGTTCTTCGGTTGATACTTTAATCGAAAAAATTGACAATGCAGTTCTAAATAAGAAAGAGTACAAAACGTTACACACGTTTGATATATTTGACACTTTAATCCGACGAAATACCGTCGAGCCTGAAGGTATCTTTTATTTAG
>NZ_KQ970390.1:131399-132336 GCF_001579105.1 Weissella sp. DD23
TTTGGATCGTTTAAAAAACAATTTTGATTTGGATGATCAACAGGTTCAACTTCTTTATAATGCTGAAGTTGAAGCTGAAATTGAAGCCGTAGAACCAATTCAATCTAGGATTGATGAGTTGCATGCATTACAGGCCGAGGGAGCAGATGTCTATCTGGTAAGTGATATGTATTTGCCTAAAGATGTCATCAAAAAGATGATAGCTCAGGCTGATGAATCACTTGTTAATATCCCATTGTATGTATCTTCAGAAATTGGGTATCAAAAATCAACGGGACGTTTATTCACATATATTTTCTTTGATAAGAAATATGAGTACGCAGAATGGATTCACCACGGGGATAATAAGAGAGCTGATGGCACAGTACCCCGCAGAATCGGTATTAACACTGTGAACCATGATATGGATTCGTTTTTGCCGTTTGAAGAAACGTTGATTAATAAGGCGCCAAATGACATTAAATATGATATGTTCAAACTGGCAACTGCAATGCATCGCTATCGGTGGTCACATGTCGATGATGAGGAAATGACATTTGATTCATCAAAGTATTTCGCATTCGCATATGTTGGATCTATTTTGGTGCCATATGTTGACTGGGCAATTAATGATGCTATTCGTCGTGGATACCAAACTGTTTACTTCATTTCGCGTGATGGTTATTACTTGAAACAAATTGCGGATGTGCTGATTGATAAAAATAATCTTAATATTAAGTCTGAATTCGTTTATGGGTCTAGAAAGGCGTGGCGTGTACCATCGTTTATCAATGAAGTGGATCCAGCATCATTTACGCCCTTTGGAATGTTCAGCAATATGGACACGTTTGAAGACTTAGTAAAAGCTAGCCAACTTAGTGAAAAAGAATTACTTGATTTAATCCCAGATTTAGAAGGTTATAAAAATGAGCCAACTCTTCGTGGGGATATTGCAGTT
>NZ_KQ970390.1:132823-134282 GCF_001579105.1 Weissella sp. DD23
AATATTGCAGCTGAAAAACGAGGCATTGTACGAGAATATTTACAACAAACCATTAATTTTGATGAAAAGTTTGCATTTGTTGAGTTCTGGGGACGAGGGTACACACAGGATACATTCACAAGATTGTTGATAGACGCGGCAGGCAAAGAAGTGGACAATCCGTTTTATTATGTAAGAAATTACACACCAGATTATGGGCGTTCAATTCGTCATCGGTTTACGCAGATGCCTGTTAATTTCACGGATTTCGAGTCTATTTTTGCAACAACACCTTATAAGAGTATTCCTGGATACTACTATGGCGAAAACGGCAAAGTGGAGCCAGTCTTTGAATCACAGTGGAATGAATATAATGAAGCTATTTCGGCAGGCATTCAACAGTTTGCGGCCGAGTTTTCTAAGTTAGGATTCTCTGGAAACGATACAATTCAAAGATACGTTGCTGAGACAGTATATCAGTATTACTTTGATAATCCACAAGACCAGTTTATTACTGATGTTTTTGCAAATTATAAAGATAATGTTTCAATGTACGGGGATACACAAGAATTTGCTCCTGCATTGTCAGCTGATGTAGTTTTGAGTAATTCGATTGCAGAGTTGAAACAGATGACTAAGAATCTTGAGATATCATTAAGTAGGTCAACAGATGAAGCTCGAGAAGCGTTTGAAATCCGGCAGAAAATCGAAAAATTACCTGTCAAAAAGCTAAAGCCAAGAGATGCCTTATTCCCTAAGAACGATTTATCAAATTATGTTGTTCCAAAGAAACTTCCTGCACAAGTTGTACTCCTCAAAGATCAATTTGCGTACGCTAGTGTGGGGTGGAATAAGAATTCTAAAAAGCAGGAGGAGTTAAGCGCGTTCACTATTCTAGAGGTTAGTTCTGTGGAATGGACCGCAACCGGAGTGCCACGTCTGCGAACTCGATTTGGATATATCACCGCTCACGTAAATTACGTTGCTACTCTTCGCGATGATATTGACCAGTACATTTATGAGGATGTGAAGCAAGTAACGGTAGTTACACCAACCTACTATTATCGAACGGTGGCGTTTGGTCGACCCGATAGAATTGATGAGCAAGCTAAACGTGGTCAAAAGATTGATGTTTTGGCTGTTGAATGGACGAAGAACGGAACTCCTCGACTAAAGACGGCAAATGGATATATTACTGCAAATAAGAATTATGTTTCGATTGATCCTAAAATGACAGCGCTTCGCAAAAAGGCTGTTAAGGGGATTGTTAAGCGTTTGACTAAGTAATGAAAGTGACTCTTTTAGATGATTTCTAAGTTAAAAAAGAAGATTAAAAAGAAACTGAAAAAGTATCTGAATAAATCTAAAAAAGCATATTTTCGAATTGTGTATAAGGTATTCGCATTATTGCCAATTCATAAAGATGCAGTAGCGTTTTTATCGGATTCGCGATCGAATCTAACTGGAAATTTTGAGTATA
>NZ_KQ970390.1:134602-138446 GCF_001579105.1 Weissella sp. DD23
TGGAAATTTTGAGTATATCGATCGAGAAATCAAGTCACGTAAAACCGATTTGAAAATCAGCTATATGCTTAAAAAAACAAATTCAGCTAAAAAAACGTTTAGTGAGTACACGAAAATTGCTTGGCTAATCGCAACTAGTCAACACGTACTGCTGGATGATTTTTATCCGCTAGTGTATCCGTTGAAAATTCGGAATAACGTGAATTTAATTCAGGTTTGGCACGCAGTTGGTGCCTTCAAAACATTTGGATTTAGTCGAATGGGGTTGCCAGGCGGGCCTAAGCCAACGTCAAAGAACCATAAAAATTATACCTGGGCGATTGTTTCTTCGAAGCATGTTGCACCGTTCTATGCCGAAGGTTTTGGCATAGACGGCCGGAAGGTGCTGCCTCTTGGTGCACCACGTACTGACATGTTTTTCGATACGAGTTATAAGCAGTCGGTTGTTACTCGACTTGAAGAAGAATTACCCTTTATTAAAGGTAAAAAAGTTGTGCTTTTTGCACCAACTTTCCGCGGTAATGGCCAAAGGTCGGCGTACTACAACTTTGATTGGATTGATTTTGAAAAGCTATATACTAAGCTATCTGCAGCTGGGTATGTCATGTTGTTTAAGATTCATCCCTTCGTGAAAAGCAAGGTACAAATTCCTGAAGAATATGCGGACTTCTTTTATGATGTATCTTCGTACCGAGAAGTTAATGACTTACTGCTGGTTTCTGATGCATTAATTACTGATTACTCGTCGGTTGTATTTGAATATAGCTTGTTGCGGAAGAAGACAATATTCTTTGCGCCGGACCTTGAAGAATACACGGCTTCACGTGATTTTTATGTGGATTATCAAGAATTTGTTCCCGGACCAATCGTTAGGGATATGGATTCTTTGGTGACAGAGATTGAACGAGTTAATGAATTTAATCCTCAAAGCCTGGATAATTTTTTGGCATATTACTTCGATGACTTAGATGGCAAGGCATCTAAACGATTTGTTGACGCGCTAGAAAATGATTTTGTTGATTTTCGATAATTTATCGATAAGCAAAAAGCCGAGACGTTGTGCTCGGCTTTTTGCTTACATAATAAAATTGACGTTGTTAACACTTTTGCTATACTTAACACATACTGAATTTTGAAATGGGGTACTTTCATGGTTAAGCATGAAATGACGATTAACGAGGTTCAAGCACTTACACGCGAAATGTTGCAGGATCTTGCTAACTTTGTATCACAAAATAACCGGCGGTTGTTACTGCTTGGTGGCAGTATGCTTGGACTTGTACGCCATGATGGTTTTATTCCATGGGATGATGATTTAGACGTGGGTTTATTCCGTGAGGACTACGACTGGTTGATGAAGCATTATCAGCCAACTAATTCAAGATTTCGATTGATGACTGAAGAAGACGAGAATACATTGGTGCCGAATGCGCGAGTAGTTGATTCGGAGACTATCGCACAATCAGATTATTATAAAATTAATCATGGTGTGTTTATTGATATTTTTCCAGTTGATCAGGTACAGATGGGGATTAAGTTAAAGGCTTTCTTATTGACTCATAAAGTCTTAAATGTTTTGCGAAACGTCGCCAGGTCGACAGGAAATTTCCCAGATGATGCACAAATTGTGCCGCTAAAGCGAGGTCTAAGCAAAATAGTTTCTTATAAACAAACGCATTGTTTCGTTGAATTGGAAATTAAAGCGTCAAATCGTTTGGTTCGGGGTATTCAGTACCCTAATGCTATTGGCGTGCTGAATGGTATGTATGGGAGAAAAGAAATATTTAAGGGTAATATTTTTGCCCCATTGATCATGAAAAAATTCGAAGGCGCGGAAGTATATATCCCACAAAATTTCAATCAATATTTAACGCAATTTTTTGGAGATTGGCAAACGCCAATTAAGTCAGAAAATAAGCACGCAAGGTTTTTTACTAAGGAGTAGGTAGATAAATGATTTATGCACAAGTAATGGCAGGTGGCATCGGTAGCCGAATGGGGCACACAGAGCGTCCGAAGCAATTTTTGAATTTGGCAGATAAGCCTATTATTATCCATACGTTGGAGAAGTTTTCATTGATTGCTGAATTTGACAAGATCATTGTGTCAATTCACCCCAAGTGGATGCAGTACGCAAAGGACTTGATTGCCAAGTATATCGATGACCAACGCATTGTTGTGATTGAAGGCGGTGCCGAACGTAACGATACTGTGATGGGGGCTATTAACTACATCAAAGATAACTTCGGCTTGAACGCGGACGATGTATTGGTTATGCACGATGCTGTTCGCCCGTTTATCTCACGACGCATTATCATGGATAATATTGAAGCTGCCAAGGTGTATAAGGCGGTTGATACGGTGATTGGCGCAACTGACACGATTGTCCGCGCCAAGGACGGTATGATTACAGATATTCCAGTTCGTGATGAAATGTATCAGGGTCAAACGCCACAAACAGTTAATATTACGGCCTTTGAGACGCAATATAATAATATGACTGAAGAAGAACGCAACATTCTTTCTGATTCAGCTAAGGTGATGTTGCTGGCAGGACACAAAGTTGGAATTGTTGCTGGCGATGAGTCTAATATCAAGGTGACACGACCTTACGATTTGCGTATTGCTAACATCATTGCACGGGAGAATTTGGATGTTCAATAATGTTTACCGTTTGACAGGTGTCCGCCAAATTGAACGCGTGACGACGTCAACTGATTTGAATACACCAGGTAAGGTAATTGTGCGACCAACGTTAATGTCAATTTGCCGAGCAGATGAACGTTATTACACCGGAACACGAGATAAGGAAGTTTTAGCTGCACGTTTGCCGATGGCTTTGATTCACGAAGCAGTTGGTGAAGTGGTGCGTGATAATACAGGCACTTTTACACCTGGCACCAAAGTTGTCATGATTCCCACGCATGCACATGGCCATGATAATTTAATTGCAGATAATTATTTGCGATCATCAACGTTCCGTTCCTCTACGGAAGATGGTTTTATGCGTGAATATGTCACAATCGAACCAGAAAGTTTGATTGAGATACCTGCTGGTGCGCAATCGACGATGAATGCCTTTTTAGAGGTTGTGTCCGTTGCTGTACAGGCTGTACGCCGTTTGCAGGAAACGATGATTAACCGACAAGATAAAATTGGTATCTGGGGTGATGGCAATGTCGCGTATATGACGGCAGTTGTTGCGCGTGAAATGTTCCCAGACTCAGAACTCTATGTGTTTGGAAAGCATCAAGAAAAGTTGGATTTTATCAGTTTTGCCAATACAGTCCAAATTGATGAAGTACCAACTGATTTGAAACTGGATCAAGCAATTGAGGCCGTTGGTGGTCGTGGGTCAGAAGCGGCGACAAATCAAATTATTGATATTATCAATCCGCGTGGGGCAATTGTCTTGTCTGGTGTTTCAGAAAATCCAATTGCCATTAATACACGAATGGTGTTGGAAAAGGGGATTACGTTGGCAGGAACAACGCGTTCATCCCGCGAAGATTTCCAAATGGCGATTGACTTGGTCGCGAATAATCACGCGGTTAAGGAACGTTTAGAATTGTTGGTGCAAAACGTCAAGCATGTTACCGAAATCAAAGACATTACAGATGCGTTTGATGAGGACTTGACGATGAATTGGGGTAAGACAGTACTCGATTGGCACATGTAGTCTTTAAGAATAACCAAAAGAACATTCGCTTCTGTTAAGCGAATGTTCTTTTTTATACAGGTTAGGGGTATAATTATTGACGGTATTCTTTTTATTTTAAAAAATTTAAAGACCGTGCAATTATTTAGAACGATGGAGATAATGTTGTGGCTGAAGAAGAGCGAC
>NZ_KQ970390.1:139072-140499 GCF_001579105.1 Weissella sp. DD23
ACTTCCCCAAGTTTTGGGCTGTTCGTGGAGTGAATTTTGAGGCTTTTGAAGGTGAAACGATTGCCATCGTTGGAAACAACGGTTCAGGTAAGTCAACGCTGATGAAGATGGTTGCGGGTATTGTGCCACCAACTTCAGGGGAGATTGAGATTAACGGTGAAACATCGTTAATTGCGATTAATGCTGGCTTGAAGGGAAATATGAGTGGACGTGAAAACATTCGACTCAAGGCCCTTATGCTAGGATTAACGAATGAAGAAATTGACGCGAAAATGGATGAAATTATTGCGTTCTCTGAATTGGGTGATTTCATTGATCAACAAGTTAAAAGTTACTCATCGGGTATGAAGTCAAAACTTGGTTTTTCAATTTCTGTACACACAAATCCAGACATTTTGATTGTTGATGAAGCATTGTCGGTTGGAGATGCAACATTTAATCGTAAGTCACTGGCAAAAATCAAGGAATTCCAGCAACAAGGAAAGACGATTTTCTTTGTGTCACACTCGCTAGGCCAAGTTCGTGAAATGGCCGATCGGGTACTTTGGATGCACTACGGTGAAGTGCGAATGTTTGGGCCTACAGAAGAAGTTATGAATGCATATGATAAGTTCATTGCTGACTACAAGGCTTTATCTGGTAAGGAACAAACTAAGTATCGTAATGAATACCGAACTGCGCAGCAGAACTTTAGCTTGGATGAATTATACGAAAAGTCGTTGAAGCGTGAACGCAAGATAACGGGCAATGATGTTTTGCCAGCTGAAATCGAAACATCAATTTATAAGTCAACGCACAATCGACATTCAGCTGAGCGGTGGTCGGTAGTAGATAAGACCATCTTGGTTGTTTTGTTGCTGTTAACGGTTTTCGTTGCTGATAAGGTTATTCTCAACTTAGGTATGAAAAATATTGTTGAGCATCCTTCGCATTTAATTACGAATTGGTCACCAGAGAAAATTCATGAGTTAAATGTTGAACATATGGCTGATGATTTGAGTGCGAAGTAGGGAGAAATAACATGACTGATTTTTTGCAAGTGATGCGTGAAATCTTTTCAAACGCACCGATTGCCAACCGTTTAGCGCGATTTAATGTTAAGTCACGTTGGGCGGATAATTATCTTGGATCTATTTGGGATTACTTGGAACCAACAATCTATATTGGAACGTACTTCCTTGTTTTTGGTATGGGTATGTATAATGGTACAGTGAATGGGCAACCGTACATTTTATGGCTACTAACTGGAATTGTGCCATGGTACTTTATTCAAGGGTCGTTTAATAAGGGGTTGACGTCAATTAAGTCGCAACTAGGATTGTTGACTAAAATCCGTTTCCCTATGTCAGTTGCTCCTGTGATGCCAATGTTGGAAGAGCTACGTCGCTTTTTTGTTATGACTTTGGCAATGCTGGTGTTATTGCTAG
>NZ_KQ970390.1:140519-146692 GCF_001579105.1 Weissella sp. DD23
TTACAGTTTGTGTATGCTTTCATTGCAATGTTCGCAACTGTTCTGGCACACAACTTGATTAATTCTACGCTAACAGTGATTATTCCGGACTATAAGCCGGCTATGTCTGCAGTTTTCCGGTTGATCTTCTTTACTTCGGGCGTTGTAATTAATATGGACGCTAAGCATTTGCCATTTGTACTGGTGACGATTATTAAGATGTTTCCATTCTATTATGTATTGGAATCATTCCGAGACGCTTTCTTGTATCATGTTTGGTTCTGGGACAAGGCTTCAAACGCATTATTCTTCTGGTTATTAACGTTGCTGATGTTAATGGTTGGATCAATGATTCACTTGCGATTCCGTGAGCGATTTATTGATATGGTTTAATAAAGAGACAAGGTCAAAGAAAAGGCACAAACTGCTCGGTTTGTGCCTTTTTTGTTGCCGTTATATTACTGAAAGATGTGAGTTTAATAAGGTTAACCGCATATCCGTATTTTCTTTGTTATAATATAAGGATATTAAGGTAGGTTAGCGTTTTGATTCATGCACAACAAATTAAAAACATTATAAAAAATTCAACGCTCTTTGGTTGGCTATATTATTGGGTTGGTGTAACTATCGTTAAATTTCTCCAGCTATTTATTAAGCCGAACGAAAAGCAAATATTATTTATCTCGTACAGTGGTAGGCAATTTTCGGACACGCCGAAAGAGGCATTTAATCTAATCCGAGAAGACCCAGCGTATGCGGATTACAAGTTGGTTTGGGCATTTAACCGACCTGCAGATTTTAAACAGGCGGAAATTACAAATAAAATTTCATCAAACTCACCATTGTTTTTCTATCACCTATTGCGTTCAAAGTATTGGGTGGCTAATTCAAGCATTGATCGTCTAATTCCTTTTAAGCACGATAACAATGTATATATTCAATTCTGGCACGGTGTGCCAATGAAGGCATTGGGACATACAGAAATCGGCTTGGCACCATTAGTGCAGCATTGGTACGACAAGGTGGCTTTTGACTATATGTTTACATATAGTGATTACGATCTTGATAAGTTTAAGGAAGTATTCCCAAGAACAAAGCGATTTGTTAATACGGGTCAACTACGGAAAAAGATTGTTGAACGGTACGAAGGTAAAACTAATGTAGAGCGCATTAAGAAGGAACTAGGAATCAAGAGCAATAAAAAGGTGTTGCTTTACGTTCCTACTTTCCGAGGTTATGACGCCAAAGAACAAACGACGTTAACGGACGCAACGTTGGAACGTCTGGCGAAGGAATATGTGGTTATCTATCGTGGCCATTATTTCTCTCGTGCGACGCGGTCTGGGTCAATTATTACGGCTGATAAGTTTTCACTTTATAAGCTGTTTATGGTATCGGATTTGTTAATAACGGATTTCTCGAGTGTATTCTTTGATTTCGCACCATATCATAAGCCAGTTTATCTTTTCCAACCTGATTTGGAAGAATACCAAGTGAAGCGAGGACTGTATTTCACGGCTGAAACGCTTGGTTTGCCAGTTTCGTATTCAGAGGCTGAATTAATCGATTGCTTAAACAAGGCAGAGTACGATTACGACGCTTTGGAGGCATTGAACAGTAGATTTAATCCTCATGGTGGGGACGAAGCAGCGTTTGCATTCAAGTCAATCCTAGAGCACACATAAAGAAATTAAAGCGCATCTTTCGTGGATGTGCTTTTTTCGTAAGCTGTTTTTAACCTTTTTAGATAACTAGCCGACAAATAGGCATTTTCATGTATAATAAACAAATGTAGGTCTGCAGGAAGGGTGCAAAGTGATGAAACGTGTAATTACGTATGGGACGTTTGATATGTTGCACTACGGACATATCAATTTGCTTCGACGGGCAAAAGAGCAGGGCGACTATTTAATTGTTGCCCTGTCGACAGATGAATTTAACTGGCAGGAAAAACATAAGCGAACATATTTCGAGTTTGAAAAGCGGAAACAATTACTTGAGGCAATTCGGTATGTCGACTTAGTTATTCCTGAAGAATCATGGGAACAAAAAGTTTCTGATATGACTCTTTATCAGGTAGATACATTTGTTATGGGGGATGATTGGCAAGGCGAGTTTGACTATCTGGCCGATCAAACTGACGTAGAGGTAATTTATCTGCCTAGGACACCAGAAGTGTCAACAACGCAAATCAAACAAGATTTGCAAAATGGATGAGTAAGTTTTAATTTTTCAGGAGTATACATATGAATAATCAAATGACGTTGGCTGGCCTTTTACGCCACCTATTTAAGAACTTGTGGTGGATTATCGTATTAGCGATTATTGGAGCTGGTGGCATGTTCTTTGCTGCTAAGCATAGCGCACCGGCATCTGGCACGTACTCAGCTTCACGCGCGATGTACATTGGCCATGCAAATTATGTTAAGACGCAGGATCCAAAGTCTGCCTTGTCTGCTGACAAGGATTTGGTTCGTACGTACTTGTCATTTTCTTACGATCGGACAATTGTGAATGAAACAACGCGCTTGATGCGCGTTGCTGGATTTGAAAAAGTAGATAACGCGGCAGTGGTAAAGTACGCTAAGTTGCAACAAGTACCTGGTACTTTAACGGTGCGTGCTCGTGTATTGATGCCAAATGAAAAGGAAGCAATTGCATTGGCTAACAGTTATGCGCAAGCTTTCGCCACGAAGGCGCCTAAGTTGGTGCCAGGTATGCCAGCACCACGATTGATGGTGGCAATTCAGGGGGCTGCAAAAGCTGATGATTCTGAACCAATTTCACCAAAGAAGGCTGCCATTTTTGGTGCTGGTGCTGGGTTAGGCATCGGTGTCATCTTGGCACTGTTTACAGGTATTATTGCAAACTTGCGTCCTTCAAAGCGTCAATAGGAGGTAGCCAGCATGGTTGGTTGGTTACTACCGTTTGCGTTGTTGCCAAAAACATTTACGAGCGCGCTGTTTGAAAATTTTGCACAAATTGCATTTCCTGTGTTTTTGATTTTTTTGTTGGTACAACTAAATTTTAAACCGGCGTTAGTGCAAGATATTTTGCCAGAACGACGTACGCTTCAAATTTGGGGTGCACTGATTGTCGTGCAATTTATACTGTTCGGTTGGCATGCGCTGGCGTATGGTGATAGTGATCAAACGTATGGCCTGATTCACGGTTGGTTTACGTTCGTACAATTAATTGTTGTTATTTGGTTTGCGTACACGATACAAAAGATATTTATTCGTGATGCAGATTCAGTATTTAAATTTTTGGCATCATTAATTATTTCTTTGGTGGTTTATCTAGTTGTGGTTATTGTCCCACAGTTGGCGGTTTCATTCCGACTACCATTTACCGGTTGGACAAATTTTTTGGCGGGTTTGTTTGAACGTCATTGGGATAGCCGAGCTTGGTATGATGCGGGAAGTTATGTAGCCACGCAACACCGTATTAACGGGTTTGAGCCTGAAGCACCGTTCTTAGTTATGTTGCTGGGACTTGTTTTTGGGCCGATATTGGTGTCGATTGTCCAAGAACCAATGAAACGTCTAAAGAATGGACGACGCCTGCAAAAACTTGTCTGGGTGTTGATAGCCGTTTTGAGTCTGGTGTTCTTAATGGCTCGCTCGACAAGTGGATATCTGATGGTTGCCTTACTCGGCCTGTTTACGGTATTGTTTGCGCCACGTTCTACGCGTAAGTGGTTGTTTTTTGCCGGGGCTATATCGTTAGCTGTGGTAATATCAGCGTACTTTTTTGTACCGGTTGTCCATGATATTTTCGAAAAATGGTTGTTTGCTAAGCAAGGAACTGACAATCGGCTTGGTGGCGCCATCGGTTTGTTACAGACATTTATTCACCATCCATTCTTTGGGGTCGGTTTCGGAAATGAAGGGAACTTCATTGAGCAATTCTTACCAGAATGGAGTAAACACAATTCTGAGTATATTAATTTTTATAGCAAAACCGCTTATCCAGTGCTGAACGACTTTTTGGGGTGGTTAGCTAGGTTTGGTGCAATTGTTGTGATTAGTGCAATTTGGTTGCTTGGTGGTTTGATTGTTCGAGCAGTGAATGTCTATCGTCAGTTGATACAATCAGACAAGCCGGAACAGATTGAATATCGGATTGTTATCCGTGCATTCTTTGTTATGGTGCCATTGACGTTAATGGTTGCGATGATTACACAAATAAATGCCTTTTCGTGGCCAATGTTATTGATGTATTTCTTTTATTGGCGCGTGATTCATTTAGCAGAAGCAAGTTTATAAGAATTTTAAAAGCGCCTTATTGGCGCTTTTATTTTGTAGGAGTAGGGCATGAAAAAAGAAAAGCAAAGTAATTTTGAGTTGTTGCGGATCGTCGCGATGTTAATGATTATTATTTTTCACAGTTTAGTTAATTTTGTTGGCACACGTGATTCACAATATATTTCTAACAATATTGAATTGGGTGGTGTGTTGTTGATGCTGCGTTATGTATTTGGCCAGTTAGGTGTCATTTTGTTTGCGATGATTTCTGGCTACTTCTTGATCAGCGCACGTGAAAAGAAAAATACTTTTGAACGGGCAATGGCCACAGCCGTGAAGTTTGCTGGCATGTTGCTTTATAACGGGGTTATCATTAGTGTCGTTATTGCAGTCATTTATATGGCAGTCCGAAAGCTAGGCTTGGTCGGACCAATTTTTTATGAATTAATTAATACGACTCGTAATATCTTTGATGATAGCCATTTGATTTTTGGGTATTTAGGTGGTTTTTGGTACTTGAGCGTTTACTTTTTGCTATTAGTTGTCATTAATCCGCTGAATCGTTTTCTAAATAAATTAACAGATAACCGAACTTTTTTGGCATTGATTATTGTCATTATTTTTGTTTCTGTCTTGTTTAAATTCACGTTGTTCCTGTCGTTGGGCCGAGACGCTATTAATGCGGCAACGATTTTTGTCGGTTATTTATTGGGTGGGTATATGCGTAAATTTGATCCACTACAACACGTTAAATCACGTTATTTGTGGGCAGGACTTATTATGTTCATTGCTTATTACATGCTGGCTCATGAATTCTTAGCGCGCGTTTTGCACGTTTGGTCATTTGATGCCAAGCCGGCCGTCGGTTTCTTTATTGGTTACCCGGGGTATGTATTAGCGGCAATCATTTTTGCGTTGTTTATGCGCTTGAACTTTTCAAGTAAGAGTGTCAATTCGTTGGCGGGCACGACCCTATTTATCTACATTTTTCACGTTGGCGCACCGTTTGACTTCTTTTTTCAAACAGCAACTTATATCTATGCCCACGTCATTCCAAGTTGGGGCTTAACCGGATTTGGATTGGATGTTGCGTTCATGGGTACATTACTTGGTTATGTCTTGGTGGTGTTCTTGTTGGGTGCTTTAGCCGGGTATGGTTATAATCTGGTGGCGAAGCATGTAAAAAGTTGGTTTGCTAAGATTGGCGTCATGATTTAAGTGTTTAGATCAACAATGTTGGATACCGACAATTAACAACAATTAAATAGACTTGAACCTGTAATAAAAGGCTGTGAACTGTAATGAAATTCATTGATAGTTCACAGCCTTTTTTATGGTTATTTGGTATATTAAGGGCTGGATTTATTTTGCGAGGAGCGGTTTACATGAGTGAAAATGCAGTAAAGACGGTCAAAGGAATCTTGTTGACGGTGTTGGCGTTTATGTCAACGATGGTCATGAGTCAACAAGCCTTTGGGGCAACGAATGCACAAGTGCAAGCGTTTATCAAAGATAATAGGGCTGCAGTGATGGCTGTGTCGAATGAGTATGGGATTTATCCATCAATTCAAATGGCTCAGGCAGCTTTAGAGAGTGGTTGGGGCACTAGTCAGCTGTCAACTAAGGCAAATAACTATTTCGGTGTGAAGTGGGGTGGTAGTGGCGCGTATGTTGCGATGCCTACCCAAGAATATGTGAATGGCCATTATATTACGGTGACTGAAAAATTTGCTAAGTACAACAGTGTTCGTGAGTCGCTTGAAGGTAATGCACGCCTGCTGGCAAACGGATTGTCATGGAACCATAATTACTATTCAGGTGCCTGGCGATCAAAGGCTTCGAATTATAAAGAAGCAGCGTATGGGCTGCAAGGAAAGTATGCAACGGCACCTGATTATGCCGCGAAGTTGATTCGTGTTATCGAAACTTATCATCTTCAAGAAATGG
>NZ_KQ970390.1:146862-147714 GCF_001579105.1 Weissella sp. DD23
GTATTATTGGTTCGAAAACGGTGCGCGTATTAACAATGCTTGGCGCAGTGCATGGGGATATCGCTATTACGTTGATGATGAAGGACGTGCCGTACAAGGGTTACGTACCATCGGTGGTAAGCGATATCATTTCGGTACCGATGGGACGTTTTATTTGCGAACTAACCAAACTGTCGCGCATAACCAAGAGAAGTACCGGGCATCAAGTACTGGTGAGTTGCAGCCTTGGAGCGGTTACTTTGATACGCCAGCAGGTTGGCGTTGGATAGAAAATGGGCAGATGTACACGGGGTTCCGGTTCTACATGGGAGCTTACTATTACTTCCGCAATGGTGTGCGCCAACACAATCAATTTGTGTCGCAGTGGGGACTGCATTATTACGTCGGTCATGACGGCCGATCAGTGCAAGGAATTCACGTGATTGATGGCAAACGCTATAATTTCGGCTCAAACGCCACTTTTTATATGCGGTGACGTCTGCGGAGTAGTGTTTTAAAATTTAAGAACAAGGCCCAGAGTACTAGGGTTTTGTAGTTTGCCAGTAATGAGCTTGCGTGTGCCAAGTCTTGTTACTGGTGTTTTTTATTTACGTAACGGTAAGTGGTTAATTAATTTGATGCAATTTTGGATAATCTAGTTTTGCTTGATGTTCAATGTCTGTTTATCCACCTGAGAAAAGAAGACAATCTTTGGCAGAAGTACCAGATTCATTATGCTAGTATGAAAAAATAACCAAAAACGAATGTTTTTAACTATTTTTAATCATCACAGAAGAGAAACTATATATTATGAAAAAATATTTAATGCGAACAGGTGTTGAACCTCTTGAATATAAGACTCCACAGGATTTG
>NZ_KQ970390.1:147734-150850 GCF_001579105.1 Weissella sp. DD23
ATTGCGAAAGATTTCATTGGTACTAACTCAGGAAATCTGATTTATGCACATGGAATTTATCGTAACTTAATTCGTCCGGACGTAGAGATTCACGCAGATAATTATCGAATTAATTTGAAAGAAGTAGAAAAAATCAATGCGGAATACGATGGTTACATATTAGCGCTTGCAGATGCGATTCGAGAGGATTTTGTTCCACAGTTAAAGCAAATGACCGAAATGATCAGGTTGTTGAAAATCCCAGTATATTTGATTGGCATGGGTGTTAGAGCGGCGTACGGGGTAGACGCAAAAAAATTAAGCTTCCCGTTCGATAACGTTGTTAAAGAGTTCGTTACTGCTGTTTTAGAAAAATCGACTATTGTTGGGTTACGGGGACATATTACAGCTCAATATTTGTCTAACCTAGGTTTTACAGAGGGGGAGGACTACATGGTAATTGGATGTCCTTCAATGTATACATTCGGGGATAATTTAAAAATAAAGGATATTGATGCATTATCTTCAGATTCAATCATTACAACAAATATGTCTAAGCCAGCATTGCAATCCACGTTGAAATTCATCACGCAAATTCATGAAAAATTTCCAAATGCTACTTTTATACCGCAGGGGTATGACGAGTTCAAATTGTTATACGCAGGCGCTTCTTTGTTTTCAAAGCAGAATTATCCATCGACGGTAAGTGATATTCAGTACGCGAATGGACGCGCAAAATTCTTCTTAAACGCGCCAACTTGGATTGAATATTTAAGAAATGTCGATCTAAGCTTTGGTACAAAATTGCATGGAAATATAACGGCATTGATTGCAGGTACACCTGCAATTGCAATTCCCTTAGATGCACGCATGCAAGAATTGATTACATATCATAATTTACCGTATGTTACACAAGACGAGGTTAAAGTGGCGGGAAGTATACAAAATATACTGGATAAGGTTGACATTCATTCACCTGAATATGTACAGAAGGAAAATTATTCACGTTTTATTTCTTTTTTGAAATCTAACGGATTGAATCCAGTGATTCAGAGTTCCGGGAAAAAAGTTTATGCAGATACTTTACTAGAAGAAGCAAAACTTTATCCTCCGGTTGAAGGATCAATAGCGACTACAGAAGCGGAAAAGGCTAACCGGATGGTTGCATTAAGTCTTGGACATGAAGCCAAAGAACAAAAACTGCGAAAACAACTCTCTAACGCGAATTCAATTGTTCGGAAAGAGCGAACTGAAATAAATAAAATGAAAACAGATTATGAAATACAGAAAAGAGAGTATAGTTTGATAAAAAAAGAAAATGAGTTACTAAAGAGAGAGAACGCAATTGAGAAGAAAGAAAATGAGATGTTGAAAGTAGAATTTACTAACATGAGTCAACAAAATGACATGTTTCGTACGAAAATTGAGAACAAGAAATTTTTTTCTTTGATCAAACGACGCACTGATAGAAAAAATAAAGTATAGCTATTTGTTGAAGGCACACCATACCATACGTAGAGATTGGCGAATATAATTGATGGCAAACGCTATAATTTCGGGTCAAACGGCACTTTTTATATGAGGTAGATATAGCAAATGCGGTAATCGGGCTGTCCTGATTACCGCATTTTAACGTTGTGCTAACGAATTGTAATTGAATCGTTACGTTTTTCTGCTACTATATCGTAAGTATGGTTTATTAGGTATTAAGTAAGCAGAAAGTGAATCAATTTTGACAATGGATAAATACAAAAATCTGAAAACTGCAGTTAAATCTGCGATGCTTGCTGGTGCTGCAATGACGACTGCGGTTGTTGCACAACAAGAGGTGTCACACGCTGACACACTAGCAAACATTCAATCACAACACAAGTCAGGCTATTTGAATGCTGACGGACAATGGCTATGGTTTGAAAATGGTCAACGTTACACGGGGTTCCGGTTCTACATGGGTACGTACTACTGGTTCATTAATGGTGTTCGTCAAGATTCAGGTTGGCGTGAAGCCTGGGGCATGAAGTATTACACGGATAACCAAGGACGTGCGGTCCAAGGTAACCGTGTCATTAATGGTGTTGCCTACAACTTCGGTGACAATGGTACATTCTTCCTTCGTGGTAAGACGTCTGGTTACACGGATGCAGGTGAAGGCTGGAAGTGGTACGAAGGTGGTCAAAAGTTTACAGGCTTCCGGTTCTACATGGGTACGTACTACTGGTTTGAGAACGGTGTTCGTCAACAAAACAAGTGGGAAAACGCCTGGGGCATGAAGTATTACGTTGATGGTGATGGTCGTGCTTCACAAGGCGTGAAGAACGTTTCTGGTGGTACACACTATTTCGGAAACGATGGTACGTTCTTCGAGCGTTCAATTAAGAACGCAATGCCAGATCAAGCCAAGAAGATGCTTGGTTTGCCATACGCCTGGGGCGGTAAGACTTGGAGCGGTGTGGATTGCGCTGGTTACGTTGCTTTGGTTCGTTCACAAGCTGGTTTGCCAGATATTGGTTCAGTTACTTGGAACCAAGCAGCCTACTTGCGATCACATGGTAGTCAACCTAAGTCATATTCACAAGCTCAACCTGGAGACTTGTTGTTCTGGGGTGGTACAGGAAATGAGTATCACGTCGGCATCTACCTTGGTAACGGTCAGATGATTGACTCAGCCACATATGGTACGGTAACGGGTATCCGTGGTGTTTGGGGTGACCCACAAGCCTATACGGTTAACTTCTAAAAATGATAGTCAGGATAGGGCGACTGGTATTGGTCGCCCTATCTTTGTCTCATTTGGACATTGAAAATTCATAGAAAATTCGTTCTGTTGTAAAGATAAAGTAGTGAGTTCAAATCTTGCTGTAACGCTTTCGACATTTTAAATGCGTAAACTAGAAGACGTCATAAAAAGTAGAAATTATTTATTTATAAAAGGGGATTGCAACATGAAGTTTTCAAAGTTGCTAATGGGTGGTCTTGTCGCTGCCTCAATCGGTATGGTTGCTGTCACAACACCAGTGCACGCGGCTACATATGAATCAACGACAGCTGGTGATTCAACGGCGCCACGAATGGATTTCGTTGATATCTCATCATGGAACCCAAACTTGTCAGTATCAGACTTCCAAACAATGAAGAAG
>NZ_KQ970390.1:151176-152806 GCF_001579105.1 Weissella sp. DD23
AAGATCGGCGTTTATCACTACGCACACTTTACTGATTCTGGTAGTGCTGTTACTGAAGCGAATTACTTTGCTAACCAAGCTGCAAACTTGGGATTGTCAAAGTCAGTTGTCATGGTTGATGACTTGGAAGATAGTAGCACGAAGACTGGAAATGTGACGAACAACGCATTGGCTTTCCGTAACCGTTTGAATGATTTGGGTTACAACAACCAAATGTTGTACACATATGCCAGCTATTCATCAGAAATGGGCATGAACTTGTCATCATTTGGTAACCGCAATGTTTGGATGGCCTCATATCCATACAACCCAAACAAGAATGATCTATGGTACGGTTCATACGGTGCTTGGCAATGGAACTCAAATACGACGTTCCCAGGTGTGAGCGGTGTATTTGACGTATCAATTGATTACGGTTCACCAATGAAGGGTGATTCATTCACCGGCTTCCGTGGGGATGTGTACTATGTCAACGGTAAGAAGGCATCAGGATACTACGACGGTGGTCGTGGCTGGCGCTGGTATGAGAATGGTGTACCATTTGATGGTTTCCGCTTCTACATGGGTACGTACTACTGGTTCGGTAATGGTGGAATCCGTCAAGATAATGGTTGGCGTGAAGCTTGGGGCTTGAAGTACTACACGGATAGCAACGGACGTGCCGTACAGGGCGTGCGTTCGATCGGCGGTAAGAAGTACTTCTTCGGTACTGATGGTACGTTCTACTTGCGTAAGAATGGTATCGTAAGTAACCAAGCAGAAAAGTACAAGGCTGATGGTAATGGTGTCTTGGCACCATGGTCAGGGTTCATGGATATGGGAGCTGGTTGGAAGTGGTATGAGAATGGCTCATACTTCACTGGTTTCCGCTTCTACATGGGCTCATACTACTGGTTCCAAAACGGACAACGCCAAAACAATTCATGGGAAAATGCTTGGGGATTGCGTTACTACGTTGGTAACGATGGTCGTGCCGTACAAGGTTGGCAAACAATTGATGGTAAGAAGTACTACTTCGGTGATAACGGTACATTCTTCCTTCGCTAATTATTCGTAAATTATCATGAATATCTAGTATAATGATATTAGGGAGTCATGAAGACTACGGAGGACAAAATTATGAAAAAAAGTGCAGTAGCCATTTTGGGTGTTATTGTTGTGGCGCTTATCGGTGGTGGGTTCTACTTTGCAACAGCAAACACGAACACACACCCTGGTACAGAAGAAACGTCTTCATCAAAGAAGAGCAGTTCATCAAGTGAAAAGGCAGAAACGTCAGCGCTTGAGTCAGCAAGTTCATCAAGTGAAGCAACGTCAGAAGCATCTTCTTCAGTTGCTTCAAGTGAGTCAGAAGCGACGTCTAGTGCGGCGTCATCAGAAGCTGCACCAGTGGCATCGAGCGAAGCTGCTTCAAGTTCAAGTGCTCCAGCAACCAGCAACTCGGGGATGGCATCATACGATCCAAACCAAACTGCTGATGGCACGAACATTTCAAGTGATATGATTGCGGATGCCCGTAAGGAATTGCAAGCCGCTCACTTGGATGATTCAATCTTGGGTGACCAAGAGATGAAGGAATTGATTCGCCAGTCTTCATCAACGCAACAACCCGTTGTTGCAACGTACGAGT
>NZ_KQ970390.1:153454-154868 GCF_001579105.1 Weissella sp. DD23
TTGTTGCAACGTACGAGTCTCACTTCGGTTCAGCAAGTTCATCAACTGCGTCAGATGCCACTGATTCATCAGCAACATCTGCTTCAGCAAATTCATAATGACGAATAATCATTAGCAAATAACCTTCGCTCAACGGCGGGGGTTATTTTTGTGTTCTTAATAAATTCGTATAAATTTGCCATAAAACGCTATTTTTGGCGTATAATAGATATTTAGTTATGAGGGGAAAAAGAAAACAAAGCAGGTTAGAAAACATGATTACTATTAAGTCAGAACGTGAAATTGAAGGTATGCGCCAATCTGGTGCGATTATCGCCGGCATGCACAAAGGGTTGCGCGATATCATTAAGCCTGGTATTTCAACATGGGAAATCGAAGAATTCGGTCGCAAGTATATTGAAGACCATGGTGCACGCGCTGCACAAATTGGTTTTGAAGGCTTCGAATTTGCAACGACTGTGTCAGTGAACAATGAAGTTGCCCACGCTTTCCCTCGCAAAGAATTGATTTTGCACGAAGGTGATATCGTCAAGGTTGATACAGTGGTTGACCTTGATGGTTATTATTCAGATTCAGCTTGGTCATACGCTGTCGGTGAGGTGTCACCAGAAGTACAACGTTTGATGGATGTGACGTTCAAAGCCTTGTACATCGGTATTGAACAAGCTCAAGTTGGCAACCGAATTGGTGATATCGGTGCGGCTATCAACGCTTACGTTGAAGATGAAAATGGGTTTGGTAATGTCCGTGAATATATCGGACACGGTATTCAACCAACGATGCACGAAGAGCCAGCCGTACCACACTATGGTGTTGCTGGACACGGTTTGCGTTTGAAGCCAGGCATGACGATTACGATTGAGCCGATGGTTAACATGGGTGGTTGGAAGGTCGAAACATCAGAAGATGATGGTTGGACAGTGACAACTGAAGATGGATCATGGTCAGCGCAATATGAACACACCATTGCGATTGCAAATGATGGACCAAAGATTTTGACATCACAAGATCCTGAGTTTGACGCCAAGTATCTATAAAAAATTACTGACACAGAAGGGAGCAATGACGTGACTCATTCAGGTTACATTTTTGCTAAGCGATTTTTGGATATTTCAGTGTCGTTATTCGCATTGATTGTTTTTTCGCCAATCTTTTTGGTGATTTCATCCTTTTATCTTTTCGGTGAAAACCGAGGGCCTGTCTTTTATAAGCAGCGTCGTATCGGTATGAATCACCGTGAATTTGGAATTTATAAGTTCCGTTCAATGGTTGTTGGTGCAGAAGAAAAGCTGTATGCCAACAAAGAATTGTATGCAAAGTTCGTTGAGAACGGCTACAAGTTACCTACTGAAGAAGATCCACGTATCACCAAGTTTGGGGCGTTCATTCGTCGGACATCGATTGATGAGTTGCC
>NZ_KQ970390.1:155991-160468 GCF_001579105.1 Weissella sp. DD23
GACGTTGTTGATGAAGGCCAAGGCGAAGGGGATTGCTAAGCCTAAGCAAGCAATCAAGATCGTTAACGCTTTCGCTGAGTCATACGCTGAAAATGCGCCTAAGTTGATTTCGGACATGCCAAAGCCTGAGTTGATGACAAAGACTAAGGAAGCCGACACGGATACGATGGTTGCTGGTTCGCCAAAGAAGGCAGCACTGTTTGGTGCCGTTGCTGGTTTGGCAATCGGGGTTGTCTTGGCATTCTTTGTGGGTGTTTACAAGAACGTGACGGCTGCTAAGAACTAAACAAAGGAGATTCGTATGGTTGCATGGTTAATGCCATTCGCGCTTTTGCCGAAGACATACACGTATTTCTTCTTTGATTCATTTGCTCAGCTTGCGGTTTTGATTTTCTCAATGTACATCATGGTGAAAATCTATTTACAACCTGCTCAGTTACAAACGGTGCTACCTAAAACAAATACGCTTCGTTTATGGGGCGCTTTTGTGGTTGTGCAATTAATCCTGATGGCGTACCAATCCTTTGTGGTTGGTGATACGAAGCAAATCTATGGTTTGCTTCACGGACTAGTTTCGTTTATTCAGATGATTCTTGTGATTTGGATTGCGTATACAGTCCAAAAGATGGCGATTCAGCGTTATGAAGATGCCGTGAAATTCGTCAAGTCAGTGATGATTAGCTTGATTGTCTACATTGTGGTGATTGTTTTGCCTCAAATCGCCTTCATTGATGGTGCTTTCTGGTTAAGTCACATTATCAATCCGATTGCTGGCCTGTTTGAACGCCACTGGCTAGATCGTAATTTCTATGATAACGGGAGTTATGTGGCAACATTGTGGCGTGTCAACGGGTTAGAACCAGAAGCGTCATTTTTAGCATTGCTGCTGGGATTAACGTTCTCACCATTGTTAATTATGATTGCTGAGGAGCCGTTGAAAAACTTCAAAAACCGCAAGTGGCTATTTTGGTTGACATGGGCTTTGTTAGCCATTATTGTCGTTATTCTATTCATGGCCAAGACTACGACTGGTTTCTTGATGATCGGGTTGCTCGCCGTTGCCTATTGGTTTGCTGCGCCACGTAAGCAAAAGTTGTTTATCGCGGGTGGGGTGGTGATTGCCTTAATTGCAGTTGCCGCGGCTTATCAATTTGTACCGTCGGTTAACGCGATGCTAAATCAGTGGTTGTTCCAAAAGGACGGTACCGATAATCGTCTAGGTGGTACAATTGGTTTAATTGGCGCTTGGCTCCATCATCCATTGTTTGGGGTTGGCTATGGTTACGAAGGGCACTATATTGTGCAGAATTTGCCAGAGTGGTCAAAAAACAACGCTGAATATATGGATGTTTACAAGAATCAATCATATCCAATTTTGAATGATGTGTTTGGTTGGTTAGCCCGCTATGGTGTTATCTTTGTTCTAATTGGCTTCTGGCTGTTGCTAGGGTTGATTACGCGGGCAGTGAAAACACTCGGTCGTTTGAAGCAAAGTGCGTCTGACCACGTGATGTTTTATCGGGTGATGATTAAGTCATTCTTGGTCACTGTCGCGATTACAATTGTGACGGCCGGTATTACGCCAGCTAATGCAACGTCATGGCCGATGCTATTGATGTTGTTCTTCTACTGGCGGGTGGTCCACTTAGCAGAGGATGAATTACAAAACGAAGGAATTTAGTTAAATGAAAATTTTAGTTGCTGTACACAAGCCGTACCAAATGCCTAAAGATTCAACGTATCTGCCGGTCATGGTCGGGGCTGCGCTACAGGAGGGTTATCCAGCTAATTACACACCAGATAACACTGGTCAAAACATGTCTGAAATGAACCCGTTCTACAACGAATTAACGGCGTTGTATTGGGCTAAGTATAATCTGCAAGATGAAGATGTGATTGGCTTGATGCACTACCGCCGTTACTTTGGTAAGAAAGCTAGTCACGATTTGACTGACATTTTGACAGAAACGGATATCCGTAACGCTTTGGAAACTGCGGATGTATTGTTGCCTAAGCAACGTAATTACTACATCGAAACGCAAAAGGATCACTACTTTAATGCGCACAATCATGAGCCATATAATGTGATGCGTGAGGTGATTGCCGAAAAGTACCCGGATTACTTGGCTGCGTTTGATGCGATGGGTAACAGCACAAAAGCGCACTTGTTCAATATGAGCATTATGCGCCAAGCTGATTTTCAAGAGTACACTGACTTCATGTTCGATGTGTTGAAGGCTGTAGAAGAACGCATTCCATATCTCGAATATGAAGGACAGGAACGTCGTGTTTTTGGTTTCTTATCAGAGCGTTTGATGGACACATGGGTGAACACCAGGCAAAAGCGTGTGATGGAATTCCCATTGGTTACGACTGAGAAGACAAATTGGTTGGACAAGGGAACCCAATTTTTGAAGCGTAAGTTCTTCAAGAATGCCAATAAGAAGGTTCACTTCTAATATTAATCAAAAACCACCTGCCTATGGCGCGTGGTTTTTGATTATAAAGTGATAAAATAGCCCAGTTATTGTCACACTTTTAGTGTGAAATATCCTGAAATTATGGTAAAGTAATTTCAGGATATTTTTTATACAAAAATCATCAGAAGGAAGACAAATCATGACTTTGAATGATAAGAACTACGATTACCTGATCGTAGGTGCTGGACCATTTGGTTCAATCTTTGCTTATGAAGCAGCTAAGCGTGGAAAGCGCTCATTGATTATTGAAAAGCGCGCACACATCGCTGGAAACATGTACACACACACGGAGCACGGTATTACGGTGCACGACTTCGGTGCTCACATTTTCCACACGGACAACAAGGAAGTTTGGGACTACATCCGTCAATTCGCTGAATTTAACGGTTACCAAAACCAAGTTGTTGCCAACTACAAGGGTACGTTGTACAACTTGCCATTCAACATGAACACATTCTACGAGATGTGGGGAACGAAGACGCCAGCTGAAGCCAAGGCTAAGATCGAAGAGCAAAAGGCTGCTGCTTTGACTGACTTGGGTGACCGCGAGCCACGTAACTTGGAAGAGCAAGCAATCTCATTGATTGGTACTGATATCTACGAGAAGTTGATCAAGGGTTACACGGAAAAGCAATGGGGACGTAAGGCAACTGAATTGCCAGCCTTCATCATCAAGCGTTTGCCAGTTCGTTTCATTTATGACAACAACTACTTCAACCACCGTTACCAAGGTATTCCAATCGGTGGTTACACGCAAATCTTTGAGAAGATGTTGGATAACGATTTGATTGATGTTCGTTTGAACTCAGACTTCTTCGAGCACAAGGACGAATACATTGCTGAGTTCCCACGTATTTTGTACACGGGAATGATCGACCAATTCTTCGACTACAAGTTCGGTGAATTGGAGTACCGTTCATTGCGCTTCGAGCACGAAGTTATCGATTCAGATAACTACCAAGGAAACTCAGTTATCAACTACACGGATGCTGAGACGCCATACACGCGTGTGATGGAATGGAAGCACTTCGATGGTTTGTCAGACGATGGTGTGACGATCATTACGAAGGAATACCCACAAACGTGGGACCGTACGAAGGAAGCTTATTACCCAGTTAACGACGAGAAGAACACGAACTTGTACAAGGAATACGCTAAGGAAGCGCGCCAACACAAGGATCAATTTATCTTCGGTGGTCGTTTGGGACAATACCGTTACTTCGATATGGACCAAGTCTTCAACGCTGCTTTGAATGAAGTACGTAAGGAGTTCAAGATTCCTTCAAGCTTCAACTTCGCACACGACGAAGAACACTAATCTGTATTTAAAAAAGCCGATCGTTCTGTTGTTGAATGATTGGCTTTTTTCGAGAAGAGGGGCTTATGAATAAAAAGGCAGTTTTACAACATTTGTTGGTGATGCTGTTGTTCGTGGTGATTGCAGGCTTGTCGGTTGTCCCTTACTGGAATCGGGGCACCATTTATGGCCAAGGCGATTTATTGTTTCACCTTAATCGGCTAGCGGGGCTGACGCAAGGGGTACAAGTGCATGAAATTCCATATCGCTACTTTAATGTGCTAACTAACATTGGTAGTGCTAGCAATTTCTTCTACCCGTTTGTCTACATGCTCGGTTGGTCCGGCTTGTTCGCAGTGATGGACAATCCAATTCACGCCTTTTACCTTGGTGAAGCGATTGTGATGTTTGTGACGTTGATTGTGGCATACCTGGCTATGAATCAATATCAATCACAGCGCATGCGGTCAATTATTTTTGCGTTACTATATGGATTTGCTAGTTACCGCACATATTTAGCGTATGATCAGTTTGTGTTTGGTGAGATGTTGGCATTTGCGTTTCTACCCTTGGCGTTTGTTGGGTTATACAACGTCTTCTTGGGTGACGCACGTAAGTGGCGGGCACTGGCAGCAGGCTTAACCTTAATCTTATACGCCCACATGTTGAGTACGGTTTTGACGTTGACATTGTTTGTCAT
>NZ_KQ970390.1:160488-161096 GCF_001579105.1 Weissella sp. DD23
GGTGCAAGGACCAATTAGCAAAATGTATGACTTGGGTCAAAGTTTAGTGTATTCACTGAATGGCCTAAACCAAAACATTGGATTGGTTGGCGTTTTAGCAATTGTGATTGGTGCGGTACAATTATGGCGCCGTCGTTTCTCACGTGAGTTGGCAATCTGGGGGCTTGGGGTCGTGCTATTTATCATGGCATCTTCGATTTTCCCTTGGCGGGCGCTCTCTGAGAATGTACAGGCATTAGTCCAATTTCCGTTCCGCTTACTTGGCTTGAGTTCACTGTTTTTGCTCGTTTACTTGTCGGGCGAGTTAGTGCGAGTCTTTGCTTTGCCAAAGCAACAGGCGCTTACGACTTTGGTTGTGTTATTGTTCAGTGCAGGTAGTTACTTGGCGTTTACGGAGAATTTGATTTATACGCGCCAGCACCAGCAACCATTGGTAACGAATCAACGGTTTGAGGCAACCACCGCGTTGTTTGAAACAAGTTTCACGGCGAATGATAAGCAACTAGCAGCTCTGAATAAACCGGGTGCGCGTCACGATTATATCGGCATGCTCGACTATGCACCTAAAAATGCGTGGCCAGTCGAGAATTACTATTCGTTCCTCGCAC
>NZ_KQ970390.1:161239-162475 GCF_001579105.1 Weissella sp. DD23
AACTTTTTTGGGCAATCAGTCAATTAAGGCTAAGGCGACGTACCGGTTGACGTCGGCGACATTTAAAGTCGACGCACCACAATCAGGGAATTTGAATGTACCAATTCTGATGTACGGCAATGAACGGGTGATGCTAGATGGCCATCGTGTGACGGCCAAGCAAACGAAACGGGGTTCGATTGGCGTGCACGTGACAGCGGGTGAACATCGTTTGACAGTCAGCTACACAACACCGAAGTGGATTTACCAAGTTTGGTTGTTATCTGCAATTGGTTGGGTGATTCTATTTGTGACTAGTTGGCACAGACGGAAGGCTAAATAAACATTAAAAAGACACCTTTCGCATCGTCGTGAGGTGTCTTTTTCGGTATACTGATTTGTAAGCAATAATTTAAAAGGAGCCGTGTGACATGGCAGATCAACCTGTAACCCCGGTCAAGAAGCGTAGCCGGCGGTTTTACTATATGGATATTCTGAATATCATTGCGACGATTGCAGTGATGTGGTTGCACACCTCAGAATTTGCCTTTCAATATACGCCGGGCTCACCCCGCTGGGTGCTGAGTTTGGTGATTCAAATTGCCTTTATTTGGGCGGTACCGATTTTCTTTATGATTTCGGGCGCCAACTTATTTAATTATCGCGATCGGTACGACACAAAAACATTCTTTAAGAAGCGCTGGGCGAAGGTGCTAATTCCATTTATCTTTTGGACGTTCGTCTGGTATGCTTGGAATCATTTTGTCGGTCACAATCCTGATTGGTCGTTAATTGGCTTTTGGAATGGGTTAGAATATGACACGATTCAACCTATCTTTTGGTTTTTCTATTTCATCATTCCAATTTATTTGGCCGTGCCATTTTTATCATTGATTGCGACAAAGGCAAATCAAAAAGTGGTTGAATATATCATCGCCTTATATGTCATTGGGGTCGGTGTGATTAACTACGCCTACACACTTTTCCACCGGGCACCAGATCAGTTGGTGAACAACATTCCGATGGTCTTGTCGACTGGCATTGGCATTTTCTTTGTTGGCTGGTATCTCCATAACTTCGATATCTCGAAGCGCATGCGTCATTTGCTGTACGGCGCAAGCGTTTTGGGGTTCGTCATTATGTTTAGTTTGACGATTATTTTCTCAGCCTGGCGCCATGAGACTGTGCGCGATGCTTATAGTATTTTCACCATCGGCGGCTTTTTGATGCCGTTGGGGGTCTGGGCTTGGGCAAAAA
>NZ_KQ970390.1:162872-166815 GCF_001579105.1 Weissella sp. DD23
GGTCTGGGCTTGGGCAAAAACGCACTTCCCGCTCGATTGGCAACCGGGTCCAAAGACAACGGTTTGGTTGAAGCGTCTTTCTGGTGTGTCGTTGGGTGTTTACGTCATTCACGAATTTGTGATTGCGGTGCTAGAGAAGTTATTGCACCTTGATCAAAGCTCTTATTATCATATGTTGGCGCTGCCGATGGTGGTATGGGTCATCAGTGTGGCGATTGTGCTGGGATTACAAAAAATCCCAGGTGTAAATCGTTTATTGCCATAAAATACTTAAGTTGTTTAAGAGGTGTGTAAGCCGAGGAGGTGTTACACATCTCTTTCTTTTTGTCCACTGCGCTATAATATAGCTTGAGAGAGTTTGTTAAATTTTACAGAGTGTTTAGGAATGGTGGTTAGCGTATGGATAAAACCTTAAAGATTGCGTTGACAACGGGAGTTATGACGTTGGGTATCGTTATAACAGCCACCCCAGTTGATGCAGCGACAATGACGACACAACAACAAGCGTTTGTGAATAAAATGACGCCAGCGATTTTAGCGGATACAAGTAAATATGGGCTATATCCGTCAATTCAAATGGCACAAGCGACCTTGGAAAGTGGTTGGGGACAGAGTACGTTAAGTACGAAAGCCAACAATTATTTCGGTGTTAAAGGTGCTTTCAATGGGCAATCAGTCACGATGTGGACAACTGAGTATTCAGATGGCAAGCCATATTCAGTTCAAGCACAGTTTGCTAAGTATCCTTCGGCGTATGAGTCAGTGGATGCGCAAGGCAAGTTGCTTAAGAACGGTGTGTCGTGGAATCCAGAATATTACGCAGGTGCCTGGCGTTCGCGGGCTAAAAATTATAAAGAAGCGGCTTATGGGCTACAAGGGCGTTATGCAACGGCACCAACGTATGCCCAATCGCTCATTAATTTGATTGAAGAGTACCATTTTGATCAATTAGACAACGATGGCTATAAGAATGGTAGCTACTATTTGAAGGGAAAACCTGCTTCTGGCTACATCAATGATGGTAATGGCTGGTTCTGGTTTGAAAATGGTCGTAAGTTTACGGGGTTCCGTTTCTACATGGGAACGTACTACTGGTTCGAAAATGGTTCACGTATTGATAATAAGTGGCGTTCTGCTTGGAATCTCCAATACTACGTTGATCGTGAAGGCCGAGCGGTGCAGGGAGATGGCTACAAAGTTAACGGGATCTACTACAACTTTGGTCACGACGGCACATTCTTCCTGCGCGGTAAAGCGAATGGTTACGTCAACACAACGGATGGGTGGTTGTGGATTGAAAATGGCCAACGTTACACCGGATTCCGTAAGTACATGGGCGCATACTATTTCTTCATCAATGGGGTTCGCCAACATAATCGATGGGTGTCAGAGTGGGGCTTAAATTACTACGTTGGTAGTGATGGCCGGTCTGTCCAGGGCTCACATGTGAAGATTGGCAATAAGGTATATAACTTTGGGACGAATGGTACATTCTATTTGCGTTAAATTTGCGCTATACTAGACTGATAAGTTTAAAAAACAGTCGGAGAATGACATGCAAGTCGTAAAAAATTATTTGTATAACGTCTTCTATCAATTGCTAACTGTGTTGGCACCGTTGATTACGATGACGTACCTGTCACACGTGCTTGGCGCGGATGGAATGGGTGTCCAGGCTTGGACTAACTCGATTGTGAGTTACTTCTTGCTGTTTGCCACGTTAGGTATCACTTTGTATGGTCAACGTGAAATTGCGTATGTGCGTGATGACCGTGAGTTGCGTGATCGACGGTTTTGGGAAATCCAAGGACTGCACACAATGGTCAGTCTGTTGGCAATTGCGATTTATGTCGTCTTTGTCTACATGATGCGCCATGTACCAGGTGAGTTCTCAGCAAACAACCATCAACTGTATTTGCAGACATGGGTGATTGTTTCAGGGCTGCTCGATATTTCATGGTACTTCATGGGCTTGGAAGACTTTAAGAAGACGGTTGTCCGTAATTCGTTGGTTAAGATTGCCATGGTGGTGTTGATTTTCATCTTGGTTAAATCAGCTGATGATGTCGATAACTACATCCTATTATTGGCACTCACCCAAGTGATTGGTAATATCACGATGTGGTTCTACATTCCAGGTAAGGTGAAGTTGCCGAAGTTGTCGACTTTGAACTTCGGTCACCACTTATTACCAACATTAGGCTTATTTTTGCCAACGATTGCCACGCAAATTTATTTGCAGTTGAATAAGACAATGTTGCCTTTGTTTGCTAGTGGTTCAATTAGTTTGTCAGCCTTTTATGAAAACGCGGATAAGATTGTCAAAGTGTCGTTGGCCCTGGTGACGGCGATGGGAACGGTCATGTTGCCACGTGTGGCGAACCATTATGCGAACGGTAACACGAAAGCGGTCAATGATGCGATTTACAAGTCAATGGACTTTGTTACAGCAATGGCTGCGCCCTTGATGTTCGGGATGATGGCCTTGGGTCCAAAGATGTCGATTTGGTACATGGGACCAAACTTCTTACCAGCGGGTTGGACAATTACGATTTTGTCGCCAATTGTCTTGTTTATCGCTTGGAGTAACGTTATCGGCACGCAATATTTGATGCCGGTTAACCGGACCCGAGATTTCACAATTTCCGTGACGGTCGGTGCGGTTGTTAATGTGTTGCTGAACTTTATCTTTATTCCGCTTTGGAGTTTGTATGGGGCAGCGGTCGCGACGATTATCGCTGAATTCGCTGTAACCCTTTACCAAGTTTATGTCATTCGTCACCAACTTGAATTAGGCGTTTTGTTCCACGGTTTGTGGAAGTATCTCGTAGCGGGTGTCGTTATGTTTGCAGTCATTGCGACGATGGCTTGGCGAATGCCACCGTTCCCAACGAGCACGGTGGTACAGATTGCGGTTGGTGTCGTGGTATACGTGATTATGGTCATCCTGATGCGAGCTAACTTTGTGTTGACTGTGCAAGGGTTTATCAAAGGACGTCTCCACAAGTAAAAGCAGTTATTATAAAATTGTGAAAGCATCCCAATCAGGGGTGCTTTTTTGCTATACTGGAACAGGCTGATTAAATATATGAAAGAGGACAGATATGTCTAAGTTATCAATTATCGTACCGGTTTTTAACGAAGAAGAGACAGTAGCAATCTTCTACGATGCGATTGAACTTGAACGCAAAAATTTTGCTGAATATGATATCGAATATTGGTACATCGATGACGGTTCAACTGATGGGACGGTTGCCGCTGTTGAAGCATTGATTGCGCGCGATGAAAATGTGCACTTGGTGTCATTTTCACGTAATTTTGGTAAAGAAGCTGGCTTGTACGCTGGCTTGGAGCATGCGACTGGTGATTATGTCGCGGTTATGGATGTGGATTTGCAAGATCCACCCGAGTTACTGCCAGAAATGTTGGCGGGCGTCTCATCTGGTGAATGGGATGCCGTTGGCGCACGCCGCACAACGCGCGCTGGTGAACCAAAGATTCGTTCTTGGTTTTCAAGCTTGTTTTATAAGATTATTAACATGGTGTCAGACACCCATATCGTTGAAGGGGCACGCGATTTCCGCGTAATGACCCGTCAAATGGTTGATGCGATTTTGAGTATGCAAGAATATAACCGCTTTTCGAAGGGCATCTTCTCATGGGTTGGTTTTAAGCAAAAGTATTTAGAGTATGAGAATAAGGATCGTGTAGCCGGCACGACATCATGGAATTTCTGGAGCTTGTTCCGTTATTCAATTGATGGTTTTGTGAATTTCTCGAAGGCACCATTGCTCCTCGTATCTGTCCTGGGGACGATTGCCTTTGTGATGGCATTGATTGGTGCGGTTATCGTGTTTGTACGCGCGCTAGTGCATCCAGAAAACTCGGTCTTTGGCTGGCCATCAACGATTGTCATCATGTTAGCGCTTGGTGGCGTGCAACT
>NZ_KQ970390.1:166953-169913 GCF_001579105.1 Weissella sp. DD23
AGTAGGGAGAGAGCGATGAGAAGAAGGTTTGCGCAATATCGACAAACTGGCGCTTATCGCGATGGCCAAGCAGTGCTTGGTTTTGTCGTTATTGCATTATTATTCGCATTGCCGATTTTAAATCAGAACCGGATGGTGTTGGGCGTGGACGCGTTTTTCCACTTACATCGGTTCTACGATGCGGCGATGCAACTGAAAACGGGCCAATTCAATTACTTTGTGTCGTTGTTTGGCTTTAATCAATCAGGACGGATTGTAAATGCGGTCTACGGGCCGTGGTTCGCTTATCTAAATGGACTACTGCTATTGCTAGCAGGTAGTTGGGTCCGTTGGCAATTTTGGTCTAATTTCATCATTGCATTTGGCGGCCTGTTGGCTGGTTACCTGGCGTTGCGTTGGGCCCACGTACGCCGCCTGTATAGCGTGGCTGGATCAATGATTATGGTTGGCTCTTTACCGGGCCTAAGTTGGTTTGCCAATCAAGCCTTTATGAGCGTTGGCGCCATGTTTATCGCGCTAGCTGTAGGGATTGGTATTCGGATGCTCCAGCAACCGGATCGGCCGATTAACCCATGGCAGATGGGCGCTGTGATGGCATTGGGCATTCAAGTGCACATGCTCTCAACTTTGTTTATGCTCCTGGTATTGGTGTGGTTCGCAGTGCCAGCGGTCTTTCGGGCGAAGCGACCAGTGTTCATGGTCTTGAATGGGCTATTGGCGGCAGGTTTGGCATTGCTGCTGTCAGTCAATGTTTGGATGCCATTTTTGCATGTGAACATGAGTAACCGCTTGTTGCGACCGTTTATTGAATTGCGTGGTGATATACCGGCCGATACGCTGGGCTTCACTTGGGATGGGAGTCACAATCTATCGTTAATTGCGATGGTTTTGATTGTCGTTGCAGTTGCCGCCTTGGTTTTGCGTAACCAGTGCCAACCACGATTGGATTTCACGACCCAGTGGACGTTGCTGGGTGGCGTGTTACTTGTTGTAGCCGGCTCACAATTACTACCATGGCGCATGATTATGAAAGATGCTGATAACTGGTTGTCGACTTTCCAATTTGCGCTTCGTTTTGGTATTCCGGGCTTGATTTTGATTGTGTTCGGCTTGTTATTGTGGTTGCAACAGCAGCCAATTGCGGCGTCTTCAGGGATGCAGGTGGCGACACTGGCGACGGGCGTCTTAGCGATGGGGATGTTGTTCACGCCGATGACTGATAAGATGGCGACACAGTCGGATCTGAAAACAGTGGTCGGTTTAACGGCGTACACCAGGCCGAAGTTGACGCTAAAACAACTAGTGGCCGACGAGCGACGCACGGACTTAAGTCGTTTGATGTTAGACGGCACGCAAAACTACCCAGATTATTTACCGATTTCAAAGAAAACGGCAACATCATTGACTGGCAAAGATTGGTATACGAAGAATGGGTTAGATCAAGCATATTTGCGTGATATTGTGGGAAATCGCTTGCCGAAAATGAAACGCACGGTTGTTGATGGCCAATTGCACCTGACTTGGCAAGCTAAGCGGGCGACAACCGTTACTTTACCAGTTGTGAAGTATGCGGAGACGACGCTATCATTAAATGGTCAAATGCTAGATAATGTTAAGCTGAGTCGAATCGGGGCTCCCGTTGTTAAACAGCAGGCTGGTCGCAACACGTTGATCCTGGGTTATCAGACGCCAGGTTGGTTGCCAACCACACAGTATGTAGCCGCGATTAGCTGGGGCCTCTTAGCCTTTGGTGCGGTCGTTGCCCAATTACGTAGATTTTATAAAGAGAAAGAATAAGATATATGAAACACTCCTGGATGTGGTAAACTGAAAGGAGTGTTTTTATACAATGAAAAGATATTGAATGAATTTTAGTTTGGAGACTGATTGATATGACTGTTAGCGCTGTCGTCGTTACGTACAACCGTCTGCCAATGTTGAAGGAAGTTATTGCAGCTTTGCAAGCCTCAGAAACGCCGGTGGACAACATTATTGTTGTGGATAACAAGAGTAATGCTGATACCCAGGAGTACTTGACGAGTTTGGGTGATCAAATCCGTTATGTGCGTTTGGAAGAAAATATTGGTGGTGCGGGTGGCTTTAACAAGGGTATTCGTTACTTCATGGAAGAAACTGTCGATGATTACGTTTGGTTGATGGACGATGATACGGTCCCAACGCCAACGGCTTTGACAGAACTTGTTGGCAGTGCCTCTAAGGTTGACAACAAGTTTGGCTTCTTGTCTTCAGATGTCCGTTGGACAGATAATTCACGCGCCAAGATGAACTTGCCATTCCCAATTGACCGCTTTAAGAAGATTCCGTTGGATGCGACTGAAATGGAACAGTTGCGTAATGCGACGTTCGTTTCAGTGATGTTTAGTCGTGAAGTCGTGGATAAGATTGGCCTACCAGTGAAGGAATTCTTCATCTGGGGTGATGATATTGAGTATACGGAGCGTGCTGCGCGTGTTTACCCAGGCTACATGGTGCCAACATCACGTGTTATTCACAAGATGGCGCAAAACGTGGAGTCAAATGTATCGCTTGATTCAATTGATCGTGTACCACGTTACTTCTACGCCTTCCGTAACCGGATGTACTTCAGTCGCAATCGTGGTTTTGTCCGCTTCTTGCGTGCACACATTCGCATTGCCTATGAAGCAGCAATGATTTTCTTTAACGGACAACCAAAGAAGATGCTCCGCTTGAAGATGGTCCTTAAGGGTGTCACGACCGGTTGGTTCTTCAAGCCAAAGGTAGAATTTGCTAAGAACAAGGCGAAGGGATAAGAGATATTATGGCAAAAGTAAGCGCAGTGATTGTGACCTACAACCGCTTGCCAATGTTAAAAGAGGCAATTGCCGCTTTGCAAGCCGTTGAGCCAAAATTGTCACACTTAATTGTGATTGATAATAAATCTGAGCAAGATACACAAGATTACTTAGAATCATTGGGCG
>NZ_KQ970390.1:170246-172712 GCF_001579105.1 Weissella sp. DD23
CAGACCACAAGAAGAAGCGATTTGATACAATGATTAGTGGTATTAAGGCTGGTCGTAAGTTTAAGCCAACCATTGAATTCCCTAAGGATAAGTAATTAAGATATCGCAACGTTTGTTACAAACGTTGCGATTTTTTTATAACTTTCGCAAAAGTGCTACCATTATATTTATATTCAATTGAAGTTCAGGAATTTTTATGCCATCCGGGCAAATGTTTGCTATAGTTAATTGTTGGGAGGAGTGCAAATCAATGAGTAAAACAACAGCACGCCTAATGCTGGCCTCAGCAGTGTTAGGTTTTGGATTATGGGCGACGGCTGGCTCAACACACGCCGCAACTGTGGTACAACAACCAAAAGAATCGGCGCAAACGACGGCTAAGGTTGAAGGGGTAAAGCGCACAGCGACGAACGCAACCACGCAGCCGGTCGAAACGCCAGAACAATCAGAAAACAATTATTTTAATTATCAAAACGTGTGGGTCGTCGGTGACTCACTGGCCGTTGGGTGGGACGGTAACCAAGTGGTTAAACAGAACTACCCAACGCTCTTAGCAAACATCATCAAGCCGGAGTCAATGCATGCGGGTTACGCATCAAGTGGCTCACAAATTTCAGGTAACCAAAACGGACCTGGTGATAAGACTTACGACCTAACCAATAACTTGAAGCGTGTCACGGCTGATCCGCAGTTCAAGAACGCTGAGTCATTGGTATTGGAAATCGGGGTCAATGATTTAAACTATAGCGACAATAGTCTTGGTTACGTCCAACAACGTTTACAAAAGAATATTCGGACGATGCGTGCCGCGAACCCAAAGTTAGTGATTTATGGTGTCTTGCCAATCCCATCATACATGGGTGGTAATAACTTGAACGTCAAGGGTCAAGCAGGCTACACGTTTAATCAGTTGGCCGATGCTTTGAAGCAAGTTTATACAAGCTTTGGTATTCCAGTATTAGACTGGCGTCAAGCAGGTTATCAGGTTGTTACAGATGCTAACCGACAACAAACGCTGGGGGATCACGAAGTTCATCCAACGCAAGATACGTATGCCAAGATGGCAGATTTGATGGCGCAATGGATGATTGAAGTGTCTACGGCTGATAACAGCAACCTTGCTGAAAATGAACACGATTCAAAGACGAATTTCATTAGTAACGGTTGGCAAACGGATGAGTCCGGTAACCGTGAGTATGCGACAAACAGTGTGCTTGCCAGTGGCTTTAAGAACATTAACGGCCAAGGATACTTCTTTAACCCAAGCAACAATGGTTTGTTGAAGGGTAAGAACCAATTGGCAACGGCCGGTGGTAAGACCTACTACGTCGCGACTGATGGTACGACGCAAGAGGGCATTAAGTTGGTCAACGGTAAGTGGTACGACTTTGGGTCAAACAAGACGTACTATGCCCGTAACTTTACGCAGTCTGGTTACTTGAACACGGATCAAGGTTGGCGCTGGTTTGAAAATGGTAAGCCATACACGGGCTTCCGTTTATACTATGGTGCTTACTACTACTTCATTAATGGTGTGCGCCAAGAAAACAAGTGGGTCAGCCAATGGGGTAACAAGTACTACGTTGGCTCAGATGGTCGTTCAGTCCAAGGCTACCACCTAATCGACGGTATCGCGTATGACTTTGGGAACAACGGTACGTTCTTCCTACGTGGCAAGCTTTCAGGCTACCAAGATGCCGGCAATGGCTGGTTGTGGTATGAAAACGGTGAAGTCTTCACTGGCTTCCGCTTCTACATGGGCACATACTACTGGTTCGAAAAGGGTGCACGTATCAATAACCAATGGCGGACAGCCTGGAACTTGAAGTACTATGTTGACAGTGAAGGTCGTGCCGTACAAGGCGACGGTTATAATGTCGACGGGACGTACTATAACTTCAGTCACGACGGCACATTCTTCTTGCGTGGTAAGGCGAGCGGTTATGTGTCAACACCAGACGGCTGGTTGTGGATTGAAAATGGTAAGCGCTACACAGGCTTCCGTATGTACATGGGTGCCTACTACTACTTCATTAACGGTGTGCGCCAACATAATCAATGGGTCTCAGAATGGGGCTTGAAGTATTATGTCGGTAACGACGGCCGCTCTGTTGAAGGTAACAAGGTTAAGATTGATGGCAAGACGTACAACTTTGGTACGAACCATACATTCTTCCTACGTTAATTAAATCTATTTTGAATTGCAAAATCCGCTGGGTAGCTTGCCTGGCGGATTTTTTGGGGTAATCAGGTTGTATACCGCCAACAATTTGCGTAACATGACAGAGGAATAGGAGGAAGGCATGACATTTTATACAATTGATTACTTGACACAGCGTCATTCGTGGTTGGAAACGGCAACGACGGTGGTCATTGCCGTATTGGTAATTATTTTTGCAATTTTTGCGGTGCTGTATTTTCGCAATAATTTAAAATCGAAGTACCGGGATTTGAGTGTGATGATGC
>NZ_KQ970390.1:172988-175725 GCF_001579105.1 Weissella sp. DD23
ATTTGAGTGTGATGATGCTACTATTGGTAGCGTTTGTCATTGGGCTGCAGTATCAAGATATGAACCAAGTGAAAAGCCAGTCGGCTCAAAAAGCACAGGTTGTTAAGTTATTAAAGCACGTGGCACATAATCGGGATGTGAAGCCAGCGCAAGTGGCTGTAAACAGTGTCAATTTGAACAATAATTTAATTGTGAAAGCTGGGAAGACGTTCTATCGGGTGAATTTGAGTGCTGATCAATCGAACTATACCTTGGAAAAGACGAACTTATTAGACGAGCATACAGTAGTTGAGGTGAAGTGATGGACACAAGTTATACAACGATTGCTTTGAAGTTGGCAATTGGGATTATCGGTTTGATTATCCAAATTAATATTTTGGGTAAGGGTAACTTGGCACCAATTTCAGCGATGGACCAAGTTCAAAATTATGTCTTGGGTGGCATTATTGGTGGTGTTATTTATAATGCAGATATTACGGCGCTGCAATTTGTCTTAGTCTTGATTGTTTGGACGTTTTTAGTCTTGCTGCTTAAGTTCTTGAAAGAACACAATTACTGGGTCAAACGGGTGATTGATGGGGCGCCGGTCACGGTCATTAAGAACGGTGAGGTTGATGTGGCCACAACGATGCGGGTGGGCTTGTCAGCTAGTGAGCTAATGTTTAAGCTACGCGCCGCTGGCGTTGATGAGGTGCAGGTAGTACGTCGAGCAATTCTAGAGCAAAATGGCCAACTGACGATTATCAAATATGGCGAGGAAACGATTAAGTATCCACTTATCCAGGATGGGCAAGCCAATTATGATCTATTAGAAGTTTTGGATAAAGACATCGACTGGTTACGCGAAGAAGTTGCGAAGCAAACCAAGGGTGGCGTAGAAGATATTTATTTGGGCGAATTTATTCACGGTAAGGTAGTTTTGCATCCGTTTGCAAAATAATCCATTTAGGCTTGTGAAAAACCAGTGACATTATTCTCGCGAAAATATCCTGGCATCGTCACAAAATCCCACCAAAAAATCCGGAATTCTGTAATGCTCGTTTGGTTTGTAACATACAAGTAATAAAAGGCGCGGATTTGAAACTTTCACTTTAACCGGCTGTCACTATAACTCGATACACTAAGTAAAGTCGAATTAGTAAAAACGAGTCCGACGCAGATATGCGTCGTGAATACAGAACAGTCTGTTTACAAGAATGGGGTTTAAATTCGGATATGATTAGTAATAAAGCGAAATTAGTATTGGCAACAACTGCAGCGATGGCCGGATTGGCAATCGCAAACACAACACAATTTGAGACGACGGCAAGTGCCGCAACGGTGCAAGGTTCAGGGTATTTGAACGATGGTACTGGCTGGTACTGGTTTGAAAATGGCCAACGCTACACAGGTTTCCGTTTCTACATGGGATCTTACTACTGGTTCCAAGATGGCGTGCGTCAAGAAAACTCATGGGAGAGTGCTTGGGGCATGAGCTACTACGTTGGGGCTGATGGACGTGCTGTGCAAGGTGTTAACGAAATTAACGGCGTTAACTACGATTTTGGTAACAATGGTACGTTCTTCTCACGCGGTAAGGCCAATGGTTATGTCGCAACACCATCAGGTTGGTTGTGGATGCAAAACGGTTACCGTTACACAGGTTTCCAATTCTACATGGGCACATATTACTGGTTCCAAAATGGGGCTCGTATCCAAAATTCATGGGAGAATGCCTGGGGCATGACGTATTACGTTGATAACGTTGGTCGTGCTGTGCAAGGCTTGCAAACAATTGGTGGCAAGCAATACTTCTTCGGTAATGATGGGACGTTCTTCTTGCGTAAGAACACGAAGTTCATGGCTAATGGGGCAAACTATTCAGCTGATGCAAACGGTGTTGTAACTAAGCTTTCATCTGGTTCTGTTAAGGATCAAATGATGGGCTTTGCACAAGCTTGGCACGGTTGGGATTCAACGCAACAATACTACCTTGATTTGTTGATTAACTACGAATCAGGTTGGAATGTCAATGCACGCAATGGTCAATATGTGGGCTTGTTCCAAACGACGGGGATTTATGACATGTCAGTTGAAGGGCAAGCCAAGGTTGGTTTGGCATACATTGCTAATCGTTACGGTAACCCACAAGGTGCTTGGAATCACATTCAAGCAATTGGTTGGTACTAATAAATATAAACAGTTAAAAGGACTGAGTCATTTGATGGCTCAGTCCTTTTTGCTAGGTCGTATTTGATGCGTACACAATCGTTTTTAGCACTCTGTAATTAAAAGTGCTAAAAGTGTTGACAAGCGTTTGCATGGTGTGTATTATAATATGTGTTAGCACGAAGTGATAGAGAGTGCTAAGAGAGGTATAGCGTATGTTAACAGAACGGCAGCGGTTAATTCTAGCCGCGATAATTCAAGATTACGCAAAAACCGGTAAAGCTGTTGGATCAAAATCATTGCTTGAACAATTGGGGTTGGCAGTTAGTTCGGCTACTGTCCGAAATGAAATGGCCTCATTGGAAGAGCAAGGATTGCTACAAAAAGAACATACATCTTCTGGCCGGGTGCCATCGCAACGGGGTTATCGTTATTATGTCGATAAACTAATGCGACGACGTCAATTGTCAGAAGCTGTGCACCAATCGTTGGAACGGGTGTTTAGCCGTAACTTCCAACAAATTGATGATCTGGTGCAACAAATGGTTACTGAAATGGCAAACCTAACAGGTTACACGGTGATTGCATT
>NZ_KQ970390.1:176226-179070 GCF_001579105.1 Weissella sp. DD23
ATTACTGGATGCACCGACCGCTATGCGTCACGTCGTTGGCAACGCGAATGATGGTGTGATGGTACAAATTGGGGATGAGAATGGGAATAGCCTGTTGTCACCTTACAGTTTGGTATCAGCAACCTATCGTGTACCGCAACATGGTGTAGGGGCAGTTGCCATTCTAGGTCCAACATCGATGATGTACGCCGATATGGTCGAATTAGTTGATGTATATCGTACCGCGTTATCACAACAATTATTAGAATATTACCGATAGAAAAGAGGTGTTAGCATGGCAGAAGATAAGCAGACTCCTGAAGAAGAAGTTGAAGAAACGGTTGAGACACCGGATGTTGACACCGAAACAACCGAAGCGGTCGAAATCGACCCAATGGTTGCGATGGAAGCTAAGGTTGCAGAAGCGGAAGATAAGTACTTGCGTGCCCACGCCGAGATGCAAAACATGCAAACACGTTTTGCAAAGGAACAAGCACAAGCAGTTAAGTACGCGAGCCAAAAGTTGGCAAAGTCAGTTTTGCCTGCTTTGGATAACTTGGAACGTGCGTTGCAAGTAGAAGCTGACGACGATGCGGCTAAGCAAATTAAGACGGGTGTCGAAATGGTCTATAAGACATTGGCATCTGCCTTGGAAGATAATGACATCAAGGCCGTTGGGGCCGAAGGTGAACCATTTGATCCTAACTTCCACCAAGCAATCCAATCTGTACCGGCTGATGAGGATCACCCGGCAGATACGATTGCCCAGGTTCTTCAAAAGGGTTATGTCTTGGCGGACCGTGTGATTCGTCCAGCGATGGTAGCTGTTTATAACTAAACAACTATTCACTTACTATTAAAAATAAAAATTGATCAATAAGAGGTAAAAACATTATGTCAAAGATCATTGGAATTGATTTGGGAACAACAAACTCAGCTGTTGCCGTTTTGGAAGGTGGCCAACCAAAGGTTATCACTAACCCAAACGGTGGTCGTACGACGCCATCAGCTGTTTCATTTAAGAACGGCGAGACGCAAGTCGGTGATACTGCTAAGCGTCAAGCTATCACAAACCCTGACACGATTTTGTCAATCAAGTCACACATGGGTGAAGCTGGTTACAAGGTAACGGTTGATGGCAAGGACTACACGCCACAAGAAATTTCAGCCATTATCTTGCAATACATCAAGAAGTACGCTGAAGATTACCTTGGTGAGACGGTTGATAAGGCTGTTATCACGGTACCTGCTTACTTTAACGATGCGCAACGTCAAGCAACTAAGGATGCTGGTAAGATTGCCGGCTTGGAAGTTGAGCGTATCATCAACGAGCCAACGGCCGCTGCTTTGGCATACGGTTTGGACAAGTTGGAGAACGACGAAAAGGTCCTTGTTTATGACTTGGGTGGTGGAACGTTTGACGTTTCTATCCTTGAGTTGGGTGATGGTGTTTTCGAAGTTTTGTCAACAAATGGTGACACACACCTTGGTGGTGACGACTTTGACCAAAAGGTTATTGACTGGTTGGCCGATAACTTCAAGGCTGAAAATGGGGTTGATTTGAAGGCTGACAAGTTGGCCTTGCAACGTTTGAAGGATGCTGCAGGGACGGCAAAGAAGACGTTGTCATCAGCAACTGAAGCGCAAATTGATTTGCCATTTATTACGGCAACCGAAGCTGGTCCATTGCACTTGCAAACGACTTTGACGCGTGCCCAATTCAACCAATTGACGGCTGACTTGGTAAAGCGTGCGGAAGAGCCTGTTCGTCAAGCTTTGAAGGATGCTGGTTTGTCAATCAACGACATCGACAAGGTTATCTTGAACGGTGGTTCAACGCGTATTCCTGCTGTGCAAGAGTCTGTTAAGGCTTTGACTGGCAAGGAGCCTGATCACTCAATTAACCCTGACGAAGCGGTTGCTTTGGGAGCCGCTGTGCAAGGTGGTGTGATTACTGGTGACGTTAAGGACGTGGTTTTGCTTGATGTGACGCCATTGTCATTGGGTATCGAAACGATGGGTGGTGTGTTCACGAAGTTGATCGACCGCAACACGACGATTCCTACGTCAAAGTCACAAGTGTTCTCAACGGCCGCTGATAACCAACCCGCTGTTGATATCCACGTTTTGCAAGGTGAGCGTTCAATGGCTGCTGATAACAAGACGTTGGGTCGTTTCCAATTGACTGACATTCCTGCTGCACCACGTGGTGTGCCACAAATCGAAGTTAAGTTCGACATCGACCGTAACGGTATCGTTTCTGTTTCTGCTAAGGATTTGGGAACGAACAAGGAGCAAAAGATTACGATCCAAAGCTCTGGTTCATTGTCAGACGAAGAAATTGAGCGTATGATGAATGACGCGAAGGCTAACGAAGAGGCCGACAAGAAGCGTAAGGAAGAAGTTGACTTGCGTAACGATGTTGACCAATTGATTTTCCAATCAGAAAAGACATTGGAAGAGGTTGGCGACAAGTTGCCTGATACGGACAAGAAGCCAGTTGAAGACGCTGTTGCTGAATTGAAGACTGCTAAGGAAGCCGACAATTTGGACGACATGAAGACGAAGAAGGAAGCTTTGGAAAAGGTTGCGCAAGAATTGGCTGTTAAGTTGTACCAACAAGCTGCTCCTGATCAAGGTGCGCAAGCTACTGACGGTGCTTCATCAAGTGATGACAACACGGTTGATGGTGACTTCGAAGACGTTTCTGACGACAAGAAGTAATCTAAAAAATTAAATTCCTAGTCTGTGCATTTTCCTACCAGTTACAGATTAGACACAAAGCGAGGTGCGAGCCTCGCTTTGTGATACATATTGAGATAAAGATGGAGGTTGGCCTCATGAATAATACGGAGCTATACGAAC
>NZ_KQ970390.1:179256-181468 GCF_001579105.1 Weissella sp. DD23
TGGGCGTGGATAAGAACGCCTCACAAGATGAGATTAAGAAGGCTTACCGCAAGCTATCAAAGAAGTACCACCCTGATTTGAACCACGAAGAGGGTGCTGAGCAGAAATACAAGGATGTACAAGAAGCGTACGAGACCCTTGGTGATGAGCAAAAGCGTGCGATGTATGATCAATACGGTGCGACTGATGGTCAAGCTGGTGGCTTCGGTGGCCAAGGCGGCTTTGGTGGCTTCGGCGGTGGTCAATACGGCGACTTCTCTGATTTGGGTGATATTTTCAGTCAAATGTTTGGTGGTGGCTTCCAAGACCCTAATCGTCCACGCAAGGGGCAAGACTTGCAATACCGCATGAACTTGACGTTTGAAGAGGCTGTTTTTGGTAAAGAGACAACGATTTCATACACGCGTTCAACGGATAACGGTGGTCAAGAAAGCAAGGAGTTGAAGGTGACGGTGCCTGCGGGTGTCGAGAATGGTCAACAAATGCGCTTGTCTGGCCAAGGTGAGGCTGGTTATAACGGGGGCCCATACGGAGATTTGTTTGTGGTCTTCCGCGTTGAAGCGTCAAAGGATGGCTTTGAACGTGATGGTGGCACGATTTACTCACGTGTGCCAATCGATTATGCAACAGCTGTCTTGGGTGGCGAAATTGAAGTGAAGACGGTTAATGGTTTGAAGAAGTTGAAGGTACCCGCCGGTACGCCAACTGAAGCAAACTTCCGTCTTCGTGGCCAAGGAGCGCCATTTATGCGCGGTGGCCAAGGTGATCACATCGTTACGATTTACGTTGATGTGCCTAAGAAGTTGAATAAGGACCAAAAGAAGGCGCTTGAGGCATTCCAAGCAGCAATGACTGGTGAGCACAAGAAGGGCTTCTTCGGTTAAACCGACCATTAATCAGGTGGCTAATCTTAAGGTTAGTCACCTTTTTTGTGTGGTAAGATTAACGGTAAGAAATTACCAATGGAGAGCAAGACATGCTATTAGCAGATTTTAAAGCAGCGACATCTGGCATGCCAACGAATCGTTTGTTGGCGGTGCGACTAGATGACCAGGTGCAACCAGTTCGCTTACTTGGGCGTGATGGGGATTTGCTAGTCATGACAACGGACGTGGCCTATCAAGCAGAATTGGCGGAGGTGATTATGCAGACTCCTGATTCATTGCAGATAGTGGTGCGTGATGATGATTTCACGCTACATCCGGTGTATGGATACCGGATTGTCGACGACGCCCTGGTTCTTGGATGATGGAGAAATGAGAATGCAAAAACGCTTAGGGTGGTTGATCACCGCAATTTTGTTACTGGTATTTGCGAGCGTGGTGATATTTTTTTATCACACCAGCAATGTGACAAAACCAGCGCATACGTTTGCTGAACAAGCGAACACACCTAGTAATCATGATTTGCCAACAGGAAAAAAGAAATCGGCCGGTACGCCAACTGCCAGTGATTTGAAGTCGAAGGAGTTCGTCGCAAATGGCCGTTTGACGCAAGTCGGTCAGTATCGGCTCACGAGTAGTGGGGTTGCAGAAAAGTTGGTTGGAGACAACGCTGTAAATGCAACGTTGCAAAATCACAATTTTATTTATCAGGTTACTCGAATTGCCCGCTACAAAAATACTGCGCGCTCGACAAAAGCCCTGCAAAATGCGCGGCGTGTTCTGAATACACCTAAATTAGCCAATGGGTATGAAACACTGGTCATTGCCTATCGGATTACGAATGATAGTACAACGTTCGGTGTGACGCCAGGTGTGACAACAATTGGGTTTAAGGGTAAGCCAACGATGTCTGAATTAAACGGTTTGGTCAATGACCCTAAGTTGAGCGTGGCTGGCATTCCAGCCGGGGGTTACACTGATGCAACCGTGACGGTTTTCATTCCGAAGGGTGCTACAAACGATATTGATTTGCAATTTGCAACAGTCAAGGATCGTCATGGCAATATCTTGGTCGGGCCATCTGCAAAGCTTCGGGTCACCTTCTGATTTAATGCGTGGGTCTATAAATATGCGGCAAAAAATGATAGACTAATAGTTAGTTTAAACCGTCATTATGGCGGTTTTTTGTTTGAGAGATAGATAAAAGGAGTTCCTAATATCATGCAAATCGAGTTTCTAGGAACTGGTGCAGGTGTGCCAGCTCGTTTTCGTAATGTAACGAGTATCGCGCTTCGCTTGCTAGAAGAAATTAATTCCGTTTGGTTGTT
>NZ_KQ970390.1:181488-182912 GCF_001579105.1 Weissella sp. DD23
CAATGATATTACATTGCCTGATGGCCGTGAAATTAAGAGTGCTGATGTCATTGGCCCTGCTAAAAAAGGCCGGACAGTTGTTATTTTAGGTGATACGCGTAAGACACCAAATGCTGGTGAGCTTGCGACAGGGGCTGATGTCCTCGTGCACGAATCAACCTATGGTAAAGGTGAAGGTAAACAAGCGCGTAATCACTACCACTCAACGAGCATTCAGGCGGCTGAAGTCGCTGAAAATGCTGGCGTGGGTCGCTTATTGCTAACGCACATTTCAGCGCGTTATGCCGGTAAGTCAGCGAATGAACTCGCTTATCAAGCGCGGACAATTTTTGAAAATACCCGCGTTGTGAACGATTTTGATGTATTTGAGGTGCCGTTTGGTGAGCAAAGCAATAGCAAACCAGTTAAATTGACGCCGGTAGATGAAGACGAACAGTAAGTAAGGAGGCAAACAGATGATTTCACCACACTATCAATGGGATTTCCCGGCCGTTGCAAACGAGGCGGCAGCCAAAGAAATCGCTGAGACCTTTGGTGTTTCAGAATTGGTTGCCAAAATTTTAGTTAATCGTGGCTATGATACCATTGAAACGGCTAATGCGTTTTTGCGTCCTGGTGTTGAAGGCTTATATGACCCGTTCTTATTACATGATATGGATGTTGCGATTACACGAATCATGACGGCCATTGACAATGGTGAAAAGATTGTCGTGTACGGGGACTATGATGTGGACGGCATTACCAGTACCGCCATCATGACATGGGCCTTGGAGTTGATGGGCGCCGATGTTAGTTATTATGTGCCTAACCGTTTTAAAGATGGTTACGGCCCTAATTTAGCGCAGTATCAACGTTTAGCTGGTGAAGGCATGCAATTATTGATTACAGTCGATAATGGTGTGTCAGGACGGGATGAAGTCGCTTGGTTAATGAATAACGGGGTCGACGTCATTGTGACTGATCACCACGAGATGCCTGCCGAGTTACCAGAGGCGGTTGCGGTGGTTCACCCACGTCACCCAGATGGGGCATATCCATTTGGTGGCTTATCTGGTGCCGGCGTGGCCTTTAAAGTTGCCTCGGCTTTGTTGGAAGAGCCAGCTGATGAAGTGATGGATTTGGCCGCTTTGGGAGCGGTCGCTGATGTGATGGAATTGGTTGACGAAAACCGGGCAATTGTTGCAATGGGCTTGGCTAATCTCAAGGAAGATCCACGCCCTGGTTTAGCAGCCTTACTACAAACTGCTGGCACTAATCAAGCCGATATCGATTCAATGACGATTGGTTTTACCATCGGACCACGTTTAAATGCACTCGGCCGTTTAGCCGATGCAACGGATGGTGTCCGGCTGTTGTTAGCCGATGATCCAGAGGAAGCGAGTGCGTTGGCTGGTCAAATTGAAACGTTGAATCGTGAACGACAG
>NZ_KQ970390.1:183139-188147 GCF_001579105.1 Weissella sp. DD23
ATCGTGAACGACAGGAATTGGTTGCAACAATTTCTGATGAGGCGTTAGCACAGGCACAAACGTTGGCGGCTGACCCGGTGTTGGTTATCGCTGGCCACGGTTGGCATGAAGGTGTTCTTGGCATTGTTGCCAGCAAGGTAGTCGAGGCTACAGGCAAGCCAGCAATCGTGCTCAATGACGAAGATGGTCAGATGAAAGGCTCGGGCCGTTCTGTGCCGGCATTTGACTTATTCGCCGGTCTGGATGGTCACCGAGATTTGTTAACCGCATTTGGTGGTCACGCCAGTGCTGCGGGAATGACAATTCCAACAGCCAATTTGCAAGCCGTTCGCGACGTTTTACGGACTGAAGCGGATGCACAGGGCCTTGCGGAAGCAGGATTGCCAGAAATTCGCATTGCAGCCGAAGTAACGGCCAAAGAGTTCAATGCGCAGAATTATGAACAGCTGCAAGTCTTAGCACCCTTTGGTGAAGGTAATCCAGAGCCGCTGTTTGCTGTGGCGTTGAACGGGGTGCAAAATGTTAAAACCATGAGTGAAGGCAAGCACCTCCGTTTCACGGCAAGCACACAAGTGGGCTCGTTGCCGGTGATTGCGTTTGGCCGTGGATCGCTTGCCGAAGATTTAGCAGGTCGTTTTGAATCAATCAAAATTGTGGGGACGATGAGCGAGAATCGTTTCCGTGGTGATGTGACCTATCAAATGATGCTAACGGATATTGAAGCTGCGGGGTCATCGCTGCTGGATTGGCGGACAACCCGCTTAACGCGACAAACATTAGCGGAGCCGGCTAGTTATATTTTCTTTAATAAAAAACACTACGAACAGTTAGGTCCGACGATTCAGGCCCCCGGCGAAGCTATTTACTGGGAGGATGCTTTTAATCGAACGAGCGTTGGGACAATGGCCTTTGTTGATATGCCGGAGGAGCTAAGTCAGTTAGCGGATTTGCTGAAATTCGTGCCGGCAGGTCGATTGGCCCCAATATTCTACACGAAGTCACCAAAGTATTTACAAAAGATGCCATCAAAGGCCGATTTCGCGAAAGTTTACAAATTTGCTCGATCATTTTCGGATGTTTCGTTGCGAACGCAGTATGATGCAATTGTTTCGCACTTACAAATCGATAGAAATATGTTAACCTTAATATTGCAGGTGTTTTCAGACGCAAAATTTGTTACAATTATTGATGGCGTCTTAAACGCCGTGCCTGCGCCACAACAAGTGGTCTTGGAAGAAATGCCGTCATATCAGCGTTTCGTGGCACAGCGAGAACTAGAACAACAGTTGATTTACAGTTCGACAAGTGAACTCGAAACATTGTTGACGAACTTAAGTAAGCAGGAGAGCTAAGCAGATGTTGGATTTGCATGATTACGTTGCCTCAATTCCGAACTTCCCAGAAGAAGGAATTACATTCCGTGACATCACGCCTTTGTTGGCGGATGGGGCGGCATACGCAGAAGCAACGCATCAAATTACTGAATTCGCACAAGCGCGCGGGGTAAACGTTATCGTTGGCCCTGAGTCACGTGGATTCTTAGTCGGTGCACCGGTTGCCCACGAAATGGGCATCGGTTTGGTACCAGCACGCAAGCCAGGTAAGTTACCTCGCGAAACCGTTAAGGAAAGTTACAAGCTTGAATACGGTGAGGCAGCTTTGGAATTGCACAAGGATGCCATTAAGCCAGGTGATAAGGTGCTTATCACTGATGATTTGTTGGCAACTGGTGGTACGATTGCCGCAACAATTAAGTTGGTTGAAGCTTTGGGCGGTGAAGTCGTTGGCTTGGCCTTCTTGATTGAACTTGATGCCCTTCATGGTCGTGATCGTCTTGAAGGATACGACATCTTGGCATTGATGAATTACTAACATAACTGGAGAAGCCTTTTGTGCTTCTCCTTTGTTGTAGTTGGAGGAGTTTTATGACCAAAGAACAAAAACTAACGCGATTGGTAACAGCATTTGCAATCATTATGATTGTGGTTGCACAGCTGATTGATCAAACAACCGCAAAGCCACTTTATCAGTGGCTCACAATCGTGAATGTACCCGTTTTATTTATGGTGGCTGGCTACTGGGCGACGGGGTTGCGGTGGCGAGAAGTGTTACTTAAGGGAATTAAACATTATGTTGTGCCGTTCGCTGTTACAGCAGCCATTACTATTTTAGGCAGTAAAGTCATTATTAAATTTAATTGGACTTATTGGATGCAATATCGGTTCGTTGCCATGCGTGACGGCGTGACAACGTTTTTATACGGTAATGGCTGGCCAACCGCGCATGTTGGCGACTGGCAAGTCCTGGGCACGGGGATGATTTGGATTGCTTTGGCCTTGTTTGTTGCCACAATCGTGTTTAAGGTGGTGCAATATCTACCGGGACACGTGGCCTATCAATGGGTGGTAACAATTTTGCTAGCCTGGTTAGGGTATTACCTGAGTTCACAGTTTCAGATGCCTTGGTCGATTGAAGGAGCATTAGTGATGCAACCATTGATGATGCTTGGTAAGCAACTTCGAGTTGCGGGCGACTGGCAGGTTGGGCACGCCACGGCAGCGGCGGGTTTCTTAGTTTGGACGGGTGTGTCAACCTCGGGGCCATTTGATGTTATTATGGCAGCCGCACCACACTGGGTGTTTACCTCACTTGGTGCCGTTCTGGGCAGTTTGACCATTGTGTATCTTGCGCAACGTCTAATCCAATGGACACCCGCATTTGCGACAGGGTTTGCGAAATTAGGGGATGCCGTCATCTTAAAAATTAGTATTTTGACGATTTTGATGAGCCTATTTAAAATGGGCGGGTACATTAGTTTGATTACTACTGACCATACGATAAATGTTTTATTGAATATTGTTGTGACATTAATTGTGATGGGATTACTAACGTGGGGCGCCCGTCGCATTGATTGGGCTCGGCAAATCTATTTTGAAGACTAATCTTAAAGCAGACTGGATGGTCTGCTTTTTGTTTTACCTGTTAACTATTTGTTAAAAATCCGTCTTTTTAATACGGTATACTTATTCATTAGTGATAGAGAGAAATAGTGATCGTGAGATAGTATATGACGAATAAAAGAAGTGGTTGGGCCCCTTTGAAACGGGTGATCCAACCAATATCGCTCAATAATTTTATGCGCCTAATTTTGATTGGCCTGGTACTGAGCATCTTGACGACATTTATGTTGCAGTTTGCGATGTACTTTCAGGAATGGGGCCGTTACAATCAAACAACCGACTTCGGTACGGCGCTTGGCTATACATGGAATTTTATGTGGAAACCACAAGCATGGTTTTCGGTATTTGAAACGTTCTTGCTTTATAGTTTCATCATGGCGTTGCTAAATCGTTTGTTTCTTAGCATTGCTTTGTATGGCATTATTGCCATTGTCGCGTTTGTGGCTGAGTTTATGAAAGTTAAGGCCCGTAACGAACCAATTATGTTCAGTGATATGTCTGAGGCAGGCGCGGCAGGCGGCTTGTCAGGCATGGTTGACCGTGGCTTGTTAATTGGTGCCATTATTGCCGTACTGATTTTACTAGTTGGCGCCATTTGGCTTGAGTTTTGGTTACGTCGACGGCGAGCCGGGCACTTTGCGCAAGGCGTCATGGCAACCCTGTTTCAACAAACATGGTCACGAATCGTTGTTGTGTTAGTAGCCGGTGGTGTGCTTGCCATTCCATTTGTCTCTACTGCAGATGAAAATCAAGAATGGTTACAGCGGTTTAATTATGAACGAGTTGTCTACAGTTCAGGGGATGACGCCTTATGGAACGGGCCACTAATGACTTTTGTTTCGAATGTTTCGACGGTTATCATGCGCGAACCAGCTGGTTATTCAAAGGCCAAGATGGCAGAAATTCAAAAAAAGTATGCCGCTTATGCCACCGAATTGAACAAAAACCGGCAAGCTAATTTGGCTGGTCAAACGGTCATTTATGTATTAAGTGAATCATTGGCAAATCCCAATGATGTACCGTCGTTGACGTATAGTGGCAAAAATGTGTCAAAGAATATGGACAAGGTGAAGGCAACAGCAACGTTCTCAGGTAAAATGTTGTCCTCGGGCTACGGTGGTGGTACAGCTAACATTGAGTATATGACGTTGACGGGAATGCCGTTGGCAACGTATGCGCCCGAGATGTCGGTGCCGTATGTGCAGGTTGTGCCATTCGCTAAGGCGGTGCCAAACGTTACTAACGTGTTCCAGCAAAAAGATGTTTTGCATCCCTTTGTTGGTAGTTTGTATAACCGTACGAATGCGTATAAAAAAATGGGTATCGATGGTTTCTACACGACGGACAACACGCAAACGCCATATCCTGAGAAGTATCAAGGTGCTGCAAAGGATGGTGATTATCCAACCGATGCGAATGCCTATCGTTTTTTGACCTCTAAAATTGATAGTGCGAAGTCAAACCAGTCACAGTTCTTGCAACTCATGACAATGCAAAATCACATGCCTTATACAGCGGGTGAGTATCCTAATAATCACTATAAGGTAAAAACCCCAGCGGTCTCAAAAAGCACGAAAAAGCAAATTGAGAGCTATTTAGAAGGGGTTCATCGCAGTGATGTGGCCTTAGGTAAATTGATTAAGCGGTTAGATGCGTCTGAACGACCAATTACGATGGTCCTGTATGGTGATCACTGGCCAGGTGTCTTTACATTTGTGGATGCGCAAGCGGCTGCCAAGGTAGCTCACGAGACGGATTACTTCGTTTATCAGAATCCAGCGGCTAAAAAATTGGCGGGGCAGACACCGGCGGCAACACGAGCAGTCGCGTCGCCAAGCGATTTTCCAGCGTTGACATTCGAGGCAACGAACACCAAGGTTTCACCATACTTTGCTTTGCAAACGGCGATAACTAAGCAGATGCCAGCTTTTGCCAATTACACACGGAATACGTTTGTAGATGAGCAAGGCAAGACGATTAAGGAAAAACAACTAACAAAGAAGCAACAAGCGTTGTTAACTGACTTGAAATATGTGCAATATGACCTC
>NZ_KQ970390.1:188167-188723 GCF_001579105.1 Weissella sp. DD23
TGGCAGTAGAAAGTAAAAAACGTTCGACCGCAAATTGCGTGTCGAACGTTTTTATCTTTTGTAGCGTATTAATAAATGGCATCCCGGTACAAGCCGACGACTTTGCCAAGGATGGTTAGGTCGCGGACGATAATGGGGGTCATATTATCATTCTCTGGTTGGAGTCGGTACGCATCGGCCTCACGAAACAGCCGTTTAATATGGGTTTGCCCAACTTCATCACGAGCCACAACAATATCACCATTATCAGCATCGTTTTGCCGGCGGACAATGACAAAGTCACCGTCGAGCATGCCAATGTTTAACATGGCATTGCCACGCAAGCGTAGCATGAATAAATCACCGTCAAAGCGGACGAGATTTTCGGGCACTGGAAAGTAATCAACAATGTAGTCGCTATCTTCATTGCTGGCCGGAATGGCTTCGTGCTCATCTAATACCGGCATCATGTTTTGGTTGCGAGTTGTGACACCGAGGGCTTCAACACCAGCGGGGGTGACTTCTATTGCACGTGGCTTATCAGGATCCTTGTGTAACAACCCTTTTTTCTGCAATC
>NZ_KQ970390.1:188901-190858 GCF_001579105.1 Weissella sp. DD23
CGTTCCGTTCACAAGTTGAAATGCTCCAAGTATTCGATGATGACGGTAATGAAGTGACGCCAGATAAGGTGAAGGATATCCAACGCGAAAAGGGTTTGCGTGACAACTAATGAAGTTTTCGCGAAGAAACGCGGGATAACCTAGTCAAAACGGCGAATGTTCGCTACAATAATATATGAATTATAATGATGGAGTAATATGATGAATACTAGTATATGGATTTTGATTGTCATCCTTGCTGCTGTTTTGGGTGCAGTTGCTGGATTCTTCTTGGCACGTCGCTCAATGCAAACGTACTTGAAGAACAACCCACCTATCTCAGAAGAGATGATGAAGTCAATGATGACATCAATGGGACAAAAGCCTTCACAAAAGCGTTTGAACCAAATGATGGCACAAATGAAGGCCCAATCTTCTGCAAAGAAGTAAGGCTTGTTAAAAAGGACTGAACAAGATGGTTCGGTCCTTTTTTGTAATTGATGGGGAAAATGATGAGATATAAATGGATCGACATTGCGCGTGGTTTAGCAATGTTAATGGTGATTATTGGCCATGTGTCCGGCTCGGAACCGGCATTTCAAGCGGGTCAGAATTTTTTGTTTTTAGGTAATTTACCGATTTTCTTTTTCTTTAGTGGTCTGTTGTATCGACCCAAGCCACTCGGCGAACGCATCAAAACCAATTTTAATACCTTGATTTTATTGTATATTGTGTTCGCGTTGCTGATTTTAGCCTACGAATGGCCAGCAGTAAAATTTGGTCATGCCAGTTGGTCATTAACGGGCACGCTACTTGGCGCCTTATGGGCAGGTGGTAATAATAGTACGATGCCAGCGGGGATGATGTCACTGGGAGCGGTGTGGTTTTTTGTTGCACTTGGCCTGGCAACGATTGTCTTTAGTTGTGTGCAGGCTCTTGTTGCCAAACTACCAGACCACTGGCGAATAATCACGTTAGTTGTCATCAGCTTGGGGTTGTTTGGTTTAGGTTTGTTAGCACCGGCGGTTACACCGTGGTCATTGAATGCGGTGCTCTTGAGTCAAGTGTTCCTACTTGGCGGATATCTGGCACAACGTTGGATGAAGCAACCGTGGCCATTTTACGGCATGGTCACGATGTTTGTGGCTGGTTTGGCAGTGTGGTACTGGGCATCTCAGGTAGGAACTTTTTATCTCGTATCAGGGACGTTCACAGGGCCGATTTGGCAGATGTTGTTAGGGGCATTTGGTAGCATTTTTGCACTGGCCGGTGTGGCACAGTTAATTGAACGTGGCCTTTGGCAAATGGGTGATGGGATTGCCTGGGTTGGCCAAAATTCGGCGGTGGTATTGTTTCTGCACGCCTTTGCCATTTTGATTCTTGGTAAAATTGTTTATGGCCCGACGGTTGGCCTTTGGGTGCAATGGTACGGCCGACCAATCGCATGGGTATTAATGGTGTTGCTGAACACGGCACCGGTTATTGTGATGGCTTATGTGGCCCTTGGCTTACCGATTGTTCGAAAAATATTCACAGACCGACGCTGGCCAATGCGTTTTTGACTAAAGCGTGAAAATGATGTGCATTATTTCACGTTGTAATAGATTAATAAAATATTAAGAAGCCCGTTGTAATAGAGATGTCATATTGGGTTGTTACTCTAAAAACATCAAAGACAGGGGTAATGTTAAATATGACATTGTTTAAAGGGAAAAAGGCATTGGCGTTTATCGCGTCAGTTATTGCCAGTTTCACGTTTGCGATGGGGATGGAAGCTGATCACTCAGCTTCAGCAGCTGGCCAAACGGGTTACGTTAGTACAAACGAAGGATGGCGTTGGCTTGAAAATGGCCAAAAGTATACGGGATTCCGTTTCTACATGGGTACGTATTACTGGTTCATCGATGGGGTGCGTCAGGATTCTGGTTGGCGTGAAGCTTGGGGCATGAAGTACTACACGGACAATGAGGGTCGTGCA
>NZ_KQ970390.1:190988-193467 GCF_001579105.1 Weissella sp. DD23
ACAATTTCGGTGATAATGGCACATTCTTCCTGCGTGGTAAGACATCTGGTTACACGGATGCAGGCCAAGGCTGGAAGTGGTACGAAAACGGGCAACAATTTACGGGATTCCGTTTCTATATGGGAACCTACTACTGGTTTGAAAATGGGGTGCGCGAGCAAAACAAGTGGAAGACTGCTTGGGGGATGAAGTACTACGTTGATAACGTTGGTCGTGCAGTAGAAGGCACACGTGTCATTGATGGTAAGTCGTATTACTTTGGTAATGATGGGACGTTCTTCCTGCGTGATAGTGATGCTGGCACGCGAATGATTGAAGAAGCAAACCACTGGTTGGGAATTCCTTACATGTGGGGTGGTGCAACGCAATATGGTGTTGACTGCTCAGGTTTCATTCGATTGGTGCGTCAACACGCGCATTTGACTGATTTGGGTCGCACAACTTACGAACAGGCAGCATACTTGCGTGCACATGGCTCACAACCAAAGCCATTGTCACAAGCGCAACCAGGGGACTTGTTGTTCTGGGGTTCAGTTGGTGGTGAGTACCACGTTGGTATGTACATTGGTAATGGTAAGATGATTGATGCGCCACAACCAGGTATGACAACTGGCGTTCACGATATTTGGGATGCGCCTTTGGCATACCACACAATTTAATAACGACAGATAAACACAACTCACTTTGCTGAGTTGTGTTTTTGTTTTGAGCAGGACTTTTGATTTTAGGTTTGTGAGCGACTACACTTATTGGCATAAGTTAAGGAAGTATTAAGCTTTAAGTGAAGGTTGAACATGCGCAAAAAGATGTATAAAGCAGGTAAAGTTTGGGTCGCTGCAACTTTAGCAATTGTTGGCGTTATGACTGGTGGGGCTGTTGTGTCAGCTGATGACAATGGGGATGAACTAGGTGTGGTCGCTGATGAACCAGTCCCACAACCTGACCAGGTCGTTGTATTGCAAAAAGATGAAACGACTAGTGCCAGCTCGGCGTCGGCATCGGCATCAGCTGACATACCAGCCACGTCGTTATCATCAGTTGATACTACGAGTGTGACAAGTGCGGGATCAGATGCCTCAAGTGGTAGCTTTTCTCAGTTGGCTGACAGTTCAACTGAATCGCTAGGTAGTATGGCATCGGCTGGCCAAGCGCTATCGAGCGAAAGCACCAGTGTTGGAACGAACAATGCCGGTAGCGTTAGTTCGGCCACGACGCCAGAAGTTTCGTCAGCCACCTCACAACAATCCTCGGCAGCAACAGAAATTGTGCCAAGTAGTGTGTCATCAGTGACGTCTGCATCTACAACGGTTAGTCGGCGTGGATTAACTCGGGAAGTGACACCTTCTGCACAAGCTACGCATCAGTCTGCAGCAGTCGTGAAGAAACAAGTGCCAAAATCAACGGCGCAAGTCGTATCTGCTAAGGCAGCGCCACAAGCCACTAAGCATGCGACTGTTTCAACCGCTAAAGTAACCGTTGCGAAGCGTGCTGCTTCGACAACAGCCAAACCAGTTACTAAGAAAGTGGTCAAACCCAAACCATTTACAGGTTATAAAAAAGGCGTTTTCTACCAAAATGGTAAACGAGCAACTGGTTACCTGAGTGATGGTAAACATCGCTATCTATTCCGTAATGGAGTGAAGCAAAAGGGCGTCCAGAAGTTCCAAGGCACGTACTACATGTTCAACTTGCGTGACGGTCGCATGATGCGCAATACCTATACGGCGTCACAATGGGGATTGTGGTATTTGTTTGGGGCTGACGGTCGCATTCTAACTGATGTGCAACCATGGGCGGGTGGTTATTATACGTTTGATGCGCGAACCTACTTGAAGCATACGAATGTGTACGAACCGGCTCGATGGGGCACTTGGTATATGTATGATGAGACCGGACGCTGTGTCTCAGGGTACAAATATTGGCAGAATGGGTTGTACTATTTCCATCCGGGGACTTACCTGAAAGCGACGAATGAGGCCGTTTGGGAAAATGGTAACGAGTATTGGGCGGATGGCGGTGGCGTTGTGCGAACTGGTAATTGGCAAATTGAGCACGCAATTGACACTGGCACATCACTTGTTGGCCACTCGCCATATGTGTGGGGTGGCGGGCGTAATAGCTGGTCAATTGCAGCCCGGCAGTTTGATTGTTCTTCGTTTGTTCGTTGGTGCTTTGCTAATTCAGGTGTCTTCGCTGGTAATGTGGGGGATGCGGTGACTTATTCACAAACTAGCTTAGGTCAAGGTGTGCCATGGTCGAACATTCGACGTGGCGATATATTCTTTATGGATCATATTGGGCACGTCGGGATTTATCTTGGTGGTCAATACTTCCTTCATGATTCACCAAGTTCACCAACAGGTGGGGTTGGCGTCTCACGACTGAGCGATGTCGTTGATCGTGACGATCGCGCTTACGCTGTGCCATGGTATGACATTGTTGACGGCGTAGTACGACGGTTGGTTTAAACAAAAAAATC
>NZ_KQ970390.1:193745-196522 GCF_001579105.1 Weissella sp. DD23
AAGCATTGGCGTGAATCAGAATCCAGCGTAAAATAGGATTCTTGAAGAGCTCTTTTTTAGCCATGAAGCTAAATTTATGTGGCCAAGCCGCAAGAGCGTAGAAGATGGGATCCCACCAAGTACGGTGAGGACCAACCAAAATATAATTGCCTTCAGGTAGATTGTCTTGGCCGGTAAGCTTATAACGCCCGTTAATGAGCCAAACGACGCCAGCTGCGACAAAACGTATGAATGTGTAGAACATATTCGTTCCTCCCTAATAATAACGCTTCATTATCCCACAGGAAGCGGGCTGTTGGCAAACATACAGGAGAACTCAAACATGAAAGTTGATCTATTACCCGACGAACGCATCGATATGCTGTACAACGATGATGTCCATATTATTCAAAGCAAAGAGGTTTTTTCGTTTTCGTTAGATGCGGTCTTACTCGCCAATTTTGCACAGCCACGTAAAAATGGCCGTGGCTTGAATGTTGACCTAGGTGCCGGTAACGGGGCGGTGTCTTTGTTTATGGCTCACAAAGTCGCGGGGCAAATTGTTGGGGTCGAAATTCAAGAACGATTGGCAGATATGGCAACCCGTTCTGTCCAAATGAATGATTTGACAGACAAAATTACGATTATTAACAAAGATATGCGCGACATTTTTACGGATATTCGGCCAGGATCTGCCGATATGGTCGTGTCAAACCCGCCCTATTTTACGGTCGATAATGAAAATACGGTCATGCATGAAGATGAGCACTATGCAATTGCACGGCATGAAATTAAAGCAGATTTGGATTTGGTGACTTACACGGCTAAGAAATTATTGAAGAATAAGGCGCATTTTTTCATGGTACACCGGCCAGACCGCTTGTTTGAGATTCTTGAATCATTGCAGAAGAATCATTTGGCACCGAAACGCATCCAGTTTGTGTATCCAAAAGCGGGTGAACCAGCTAATGTCCTCTTGATTGATGCGATTAAAGACGGTGCGTTAACGGGGGCCACAATTTTGCCGCCAATTGTGACGCACAATGATGATGATACTTATACGAAAGCTGTCTGGGATATTTACGAAGGCAAAAGCAATGGATAAGCCTTATTATATGTACGTGCTATTAACGGCAGATAACACGTTTTATGGTGGTTTTACGGATGATGTTGGTAAACGTTTTGCCACACACGAAGCTGGTAAGGGTGCTAAGTACACACGTCCGGCGAGTCGGCATCCATTGAAATTGTTGTATGCTGAAGCATTCGCAACTAAGGGAGAAGCCTTGCATGCTGAGGCAGTCTTTAAGAAGTTAAAACGGGTAGATAAAGTGGCTTTTCTGCGGGAACATGGTGTCACAGATTTTACGCCGGCAAAGCGAGATTAACGCTTGACTGAGGTATAAAAACCCTGTATTATACATAGATGGTCTTTGACCACAATAAAATACTCACTAGTACTCAATAGTTCTACGGGTGCCCTCGGGGTCGCGGAATTACATGCGAGGCTAGGTGGAAAAACATTTGGAGGCAGATACTCATGGCAGTTATCTCAATGAAGCAATTGCTTGAAGCTGGTGTTCACTTCGGACACCAAACTCGTCGTTGGAACCCAAAGATGTCAGAATACATCTTTACGGAGCGTAACGGCATCTACATCATCGACTTGCAAAAGACGGTGAAGTTGGTTGACCAAGCTTACAACTACGTTCGCGACGCAGCAGCTAACGGTGCAACGGTTTTGTTCGTTGGTACTAAGAAGCAAGCTCAAGATGCAATTGCTGAAGAAGCAACTCGCGCAAACATGTTCTACGTAAACCACCGTTGGTTGGGTGGAACGTTGACTAACTGGTCAACGATCCAAAAGCGTGTTGCACGTTTGAAGGAATTGCGTGCTATGGCAGAAGACGGAACTTTCGACCGTTTGCCAAAGAAGGAAGTGGCTTTGTTGAACAAGTCACGCGAAAAGTTGGAGAAGTTCTTGGGTGGTATCGCAGATATGCCTAAGATTCCTGACTTGTTGTTCATCGTTGATCCTCACAAGGAGCAATTGGCTGTGCAAGAAGCACACAAGTTGAACATTCCTATCGTGGCTATGGTTGACACGAACGCCGACCCTGACCAAATTGATGTGAAGATTCCATCAAACGATGACGCTATCCGTGCCGTTCGTTTGATCACTGCTAAGATGGCTGATGCTATCATCGAGGGTAACCAAGGTGAAGATGCTGTTGCTGCAGAAGACTTCGCAGCTGAAGGTGCTGACAAGGCAGCTTCAATCGAAGAATTGACTGAAATCGTTGAAGGTAACAACTAATTCGATCTCGTCGATAGAAAAGACCGCTTAACTTTTGTTAGGCGGTCTTTTTCGTTATAATAGAGTTTGTATGAAATACTAATGCATCTAGCCGTGAATTTTGCGCGATATAATAGATATATTAGAAGATTTCGTGTATACTAATTTAGATAAAGATTTTGCATTAACAAGGAGACCATAACAATGGCTATTACTGCTTCACAAGTTAAGGAATTGCGTGAAAAGACTGGTGTCGGAATGATGGACGCCAAGAAGGCGTTGGTTGAAACTGACGGTGACATGGACAAGGCAATCGACGTATTGCGCGAAAAGGGAATGGCAAAGGCTGCTAAGAAGGCCGATGCTGTTGCTGCCGAAGGTATGACTTACGTTGCCGTTAAGGATAACGCTGCCGCAATCATCGAATTGAACTCACAAACTGACTTCGTTGCCGGAAACGCTGAGTTTAACGACTTGTTGCACGCTGTTGCAAACGCTATCG
>NZ_KQ970390.1:196599-200275 GCF_001579105.1 Weissella sp. DD23
CTGACGTTGAGGCTGCTTTGGAGTTGAAGGTTTCTGAAGACCAAACTTTGAACGAGATGATTATCCACACGACACAAATCACTGGTGAGAAGATCACTTTGCGTCGTTTCCAAGTTGTTGAGAAGGCTGAAGGACAAGAGTTCGGTGCATACTCACACATGGGTGGACGTATTTCTTCAGTTGTATTGTTGGACGGTGCTGATGCAGAAGTTGCCAAGGACGTTGCTATGCACGTTGCCGCAATTGCACCACACTACGTTTCACGTGAAGAAGTGCCTGCTGATGTTTTGGCACACGAGAAGGAAGTTCAAATGAACTCAGAAGACTTGGCTGGTAAGCCTGACAACATCAAGGAAAAGATGGTTGAAGGTCGTTTGAACAAGTTCTTGGCTGACATCTCATTGGTTGACCAACCATTCGTTAAGGGTGACGGTAAGGAAACTGTTGCTAAGTTCGTAGAGTCAAAGGGTGGCAAGGTTGTGTCATTCGTTCGCTACGAAGTTGGTGATGGTATCGAAAAGGCAGAAACTGACTTTGCTGCAGAAGTTGCTGCTCAAATCGGTTAATCAGAACTGAGGCTTATTAAATAATGGCAGACGTAAAGTACAAGCGCGTACTTTTGAAGTTGTCAGGTGAGGCCTTGGCTGGTGAACGCGGCTACGGAATTGATCCTGAAACTGTCAAGAGTATCGCGGCAGAAATTAAGGATGTATACGAACTTGGCGTTGAGATTGCTATCGTTGTCGGCGGTGGTAATTTGTGGCGCGGGGAAGCTGGCGCAAAGTTGGGCATGGAACGTGCCCAAGCTGATTACGTTGGTATGTTGGGAACGACGATGAACGCCTTGGCATTGCAAGATGCTTTGGAATCTGAAGACGTACCAACTCGTGTACAAACTGCGATTGAAATGCGTCAAGTGGCAGAACCATACGTTCGTCGTAAGGCTGTTCGCCACTTGGAAAAGGGTCGCGTTGTGATCTTTGGTGCCGGAACGGGTTCACCATACTTCTCAACTGACACAACGGCTGCATTGCGTGCCGCTGAAATCAACGCTGAGGCTATTTTGATGGCTAAGAACGGTGTTGACGGTGTTTACAACGATGACCCTCGTAAGAACCCTGACGCAGTTATGTTCGAGTCATTGACGCACAAGGACATCATTGCGCAAGGTTTGAAGGTCATGGACTCAACGGCCTCAACGTTGTCAATGGACAATGATATCAATTTGGTAATCTTTAACATGAACACAGCTGGTAATATTAAGCGTGTGGTCTTGGGCGAGAATATCGGAACGACCGTGGAGGTAAACTAATATGGCTAATCCAATTCTTGATTCAGCTAACGAGCGTATGGGTAAGGCTGCTGACGTTTTGCGTCGCGAGCTTGGTAATATCCGTGCCGGTGTGGCAAACCCATCAATTTTGCGTAATGTTACGGCAGAATATTATGGGGCACCAACACCTTTGAACCAATTGGCTTCAATTACTGTGCCTGAAGCACGTGTATTGTTGATTACACCATTTGACAAGTCAATCTTGAAGGATATCGAGCAAGCAATTTTTGCTTCTGATCTTGGATTGACACCAGCTAATGACGGATCAGTGATTCGTTTGGTAATTCCTGCCTTGACTGAGGAAACTCGTAAGTCATTGGCTAAGGAAGTTAAGGGTGAGTCAGAAAAGGCTAAGGTTGCGGTTCGTAACGTTCGTCGTGACGCCATGGACGATGCCAAGAAGGCATTGAAGAACGGTGACATGTCAGAAGACGAAGCACGTAAGCTTGAAGACGACATCCAAAAGGCTACTGATGCCGCTGTTAAGAATATTGACGGTATCGCTGCTGAAAAGGAAAAGGAATTGTTGACGATTTAATTCGACTAATGATTTTTCAAAAAGCACTCAACTTTGATAGTTGGGTGCTTTTTTGTTTAAAGAGTGGCGTCGCTGTTGTGAATCCCGTATAGTGATAAGGTACAAATGAACAGGGGGAGTCACATGATTGATGTACACAGTCATTTATTACCAAATATTGACGACGGGTCAAGCTCGCTAGAAGCATCAATACAATTAGCTCGTGTCGCGGTAATAGAGGGGATTACGCATTCGTTGGTGACACCACACCACATGGACGGTCAATTCATTAATCACGCGACTGATGTTATTAATTTGACGGCTGTTTTTCAAACAGAATTAGATCGATTAGCAATCCCGTTAACGGTTTTTCCAGCGCAAGAAGTGCGATTGACTAGTGAATTATTAACGGCATTGGATGCGGGTGATATTTTAACAACGGACACGCAGGGCAGGTTTCTGTTGGTTGAATTACCGGCCAACGAGGTGCCATTATATACAAGTGAAATATTGTTTCAGCTGCAACAACGAGGGATTACGCCGGTAATTGTGCATCCTGAACGGAATCACAGGTTGATGCAGGAACCGCGTTTGTTATACGACCTGGTTTCACAGGGGGCTTATACGCAGGTTACTGCGAGTTCATACGTTGGTGTCTTTGGGAAAGCGGTGATGGCATTTAGTGAGGATATTATAAGTCACGGCTTAGCTCAGATTATTGCCTCGGATGCCCATCAGTTGCCTGGGCGTCAGTATAATATGGCGAAAGCGTTCGAGAAGTTGGTGGCTACCTATGGCACAGGTTTAGCAACTGAATTCAACGAAAATGCGAAAGCCTTAATTAATGGTACAAGCGTTTCAAGGCAACAAATAGTGCCAATTAAGAAAAAAAGGCTATTTTCAGCTTATTAAAAAGACTGGTCATCAACATGATGATCAGTCTTTTTTGTCGCACAAAACACATTAACGTTTTGTGACAAAACGAAAATTCAGTAATAGTTAACGGGGTTACATGCAACAAAAATGATGGCATTAAGATACGGGACTGAAATATAGTATGACCGTTTGCATAAAACAAATCGATAGGCAAAATACTGGTCTTCAATACAGGAATATGTCAGCTAAAACGACTGATTCAGTGTGAAAAACGCGAAATCAGTCGTTTTTTGCTGTTACATCGCGTTAATATGTCGCTTTTTAATAAATGCTACACTGGCGGTACTTATTTTTGAGATGACATTCTTGGGGAGTATTTAATTATGGACAACATCATTGATGTAGGTAGATTATGGCAAATTATTAAACGCAACGTGTTGTTGATGACGCTGTTGGGGATTGCTGCTGGAGGCATTGCCTATGGGATTGCGACGCATGTCATGCAGCCACAATATCGGGCGACGGTGGCACTGTTAGTTAATCGTAAGACGACTTCAGGACAGCAAGGTGTGCAGTTAGGTGATCAACAAGCAGATGTGCAGCTAATTCAGACGTACAAGGATATCTTGACGCGTCCAATCATCTTGAATGAGGCAATCAAACGCTTGGAGTTACCAACTAAAGTTGAGAAAGTGCCACGCCTGCCTGCTAAACACATGACTGATGCGTTTGGACAAACTGTTGAAATTACCGCGGCTCAGCCAGCGCAATATAAGTGGCGCGCTTCTAAGTACGTTGATAGTCACTTGACGGCGAAACAGCTCGTTAGAATGGTGAATGTTTCTAGTTTGACGAATTCACAAGTGTTCTCAATTAATGTTGATGCCTCAAATCCAACGGCGGCACGCGATATTGCGAACGCCATTGCAGATGCTTTTCAGGCAAAAATT
>NZ_KQ970390.1:200598-202127 GCF_001579105.1 Weissella sp. DD23
TAGATATTATGGCTGTCTCAAATGTGTCGATTGTTTCGCGGGCTACGCGTCCAACTGAACCGGCGGCACCTAATAAGCAATTAATGGTGTTGGTTGGTTTGGTGGCCGGTGTTGGGTTGGGATTGGTCATTGGGGTGATTCGAGAATTAACCGATCGAACAATCAAAACAGAGACTTTTATGACGGATGAGTTGGGACTCACTAATTTAGGAACGATCACAGGCATTGGTCGTTTAAAAGAACGACGAGTAATGCTAAATGAACAGGGTGTCTCACGCATCAAACAACGTATTTAATAGGTGAATATAATGAGGTTATTTAACAAACAACGTCAGGATAATAATTTGACGCAAAACTCTGGGGCACAATTAGTGACGTATCACGAACCGAAGAATCCGGTATCAGAACAATTTCGCACACTCCGAACAAATATCGAATTTGTTAGTGCGACTTTGCCACAGTTTAAAACTGTCCTGATAACATCGGCGGAAATATCGGATGGTAAAACCACAGTTGCAAGTAACTTAGCTGTCACATGGGCGCAGTCAGGACAGTCGGTGTTATATGTGGATGCTGATTTGCGACGTTCCACTGCTCAGGCGACATTTAAAGTATTGCCAAACAGAGGGCTAACCACGGTGCTATCAGCAGCAAAAATGCCGATAGATGCGGTGCAAAAAACACAAATCACGGGGTTAGATGTATTGACAGCCGGTCCCGTGCCACCTAATCCGGCTGAATTACTGGGATCGGAAAAGATGACAACAATAATCACCTGGGCTAATGCGCATTATGACAAGGTGGTCATTGATGTACCGCCAGTTTTAGCGGTGACGGATGCCCAAATGTTAATGAAACAGGTTGATGGTGTTGTGTTGGTTGTTGCTTTAGGAAAAACAAAAAAGGCAAATATTAAACGCACGGTCGAAATTATGAAGCTCAGTCAAACACCAATTATTGGTGTGGTACACCGAGATAAAAAGAAGCAACGTTATGCAAGTTATGGTTATGGGGAAACGTTTAAAAAATGATTGGGCAACGGTTATATCAAAAATTGATTAAACGCATGTTAGATTGCATTTTTGCAAGTTTATTACTGGTGATTTTTAGTCTACCAATGATCGTGATTGCAGGTACGATTTGGCTTGTCACACACGAAAATCCAATCTTTAAACAAACTAGATTCGGCCGTCATAGTCAGCCGTTTGAAGTTTATAAATTTCGAACAATGGTTGGGTCAGCACCACTGGTTTCGCATCAGGATTTTCATAATCGGGATGCCTACGTGACGACTGTCGGTAAATTTTTACGCCGTACATCATTGGATGAACTACCACAGTGCTTTAACGTCTTACGTGGTGAGATGAGCTTTGTGGGACCGCGACCGTTAGCAGCATCCGATATGGCAGTTATTGAGAAACGTAAAGCACTGGGCGCAGATCGGGTGTTGCCTGGTATCACCGGTTTAGCACAGGTGAGTGGTAGAAATAACGTTTCAGACTGTCAAAAAGCAAAGTATGACGGTACGT
>NZ_KQ970390.1:202213-203506 GCF_001579105.1 Weissella sp. DD23
CAAAAAGCAAAGTATGACGGTACGTATGCCAAGCAAGTCAGTTTTACGCACGATGCTAGTATTGTTGGGGCGACTTTAATTAAGGTCCTGCAACAGTCTGATATTGATAAGGCGTAGGTTAGTGGGGATTAGGTTTGAAAAAGGTATTAATGGTAGCCGCCAAGGCGAACATGATTCAACAATTTAATATGCGGAATTTAGCGATTTTGACTAACTTAGGAGCTGAAGTCCATGTGGCAGCTGATTTTGAGAACTTTGGGACTGTGGATGACCAGACCAATTGTCAACTGATTATGGATTTGACGGAAATGGGAATTGTCTTACATCAAATTAATTTTGATCGTGGACTTGGGCGTTTGATGGTGAACTACTAAGTGATGACACAATTACGTCGGTTAATTGGGGAAAATCAGTATGACTTGATACATGTCCATTCGCCGATTGGGGCAGCTTTAACGCGGTTGGCATCGTGGGGTACGGGATGTCCAGTCATTTATACGGCGCATGGGTTTCATTTCTTTCGAGGTGGACCACTTAAAAACTGGTTAGTCTTTCCGATTGAGTGGTTCTTGGCTTGGCTGACGCAACATTTGTTAGTCATTAATCACACCGATGAGGCTGTTAGCCGATTCTTACCGGTACAAAGAGTCACGTATTTGCCCAGTATTGGTGCGCCAGTGCAGCGGTCATTAGCCGTTTTGCCAGTGACACGATTATCGATTCGCAAACGGATGCGCGCATGTCTTGACTTAACTAGCGATGATTTTGCAATCATTCAAGTTGGTGAGTTTAGTACTCGCAAAAATCAAGCAACACTCTTGCAAGCAGTGCATGCACTATCAAATCCACAGATAAAGATATTCTTTGCTGGGGTCGGAGCGGCTGAAGCAACAACTAAACGGTTAGTAACTGAGCTTGGCTTGTCGCAGCAAGTAACGTTTTTGGGATATCAGGCGAATTTACAAGATTTACATTACGCTGCAGACATGATTGTCATGCCATCACTACGAGAAGGATTTGGCATGGGTGGCTTTAATGCGCTAATCGATGGGGTATACATGATTGGCGCTAAGGGAACCGGCATGGCAGATTACTTAATTGACGAAAAATTAGGACAATTAATTAACCCGCTAGATGTTATGGCGTTAGCTGATGCGATTAAACGTGTGCGGGACAAACGATTACAGCCAGCATTAAACGAGTATACCGAGTTCTTAATGCAATTTGATGAGTCACGTGTTGATACAATCATGACCGGCATTTACCGTCGGTATCTTAAGGGGGATAAGGTGG
>NZ_KQ970390.1:204112-206892 GCF_001579105.1 Weissella sp. DD23
AACCGCGAATTTTCTAAAAGAGAATGGTTGTTCACTAATTGGACTGCGGCCTTTTCCTTGAGAAACGGCGTCAGAATAGGGTTGCTATCGAGTTTGTTATCGATATTGCCATATTTCACACGCTTCTACGATCATCATCTTGCGATACCATTTTTGAAATCTTCTTTTATGAATGGTTATTCACTTTACGAAAGGGAGGTAACGAAGATGGCGTTGACAAATAAGCAACGTCAGGTAACCGACATTTCAGTTTGGCTGATGCGCTATTATCAAATTTTGACTGGATGTGTTAAGCCGCGATCATATAAATTTGGTCGTTATTTAGAGATTCAGGATGTTGATGCCGTGAAGCGTTTATTCCGTAGCCGGGTAAAAATAACAAAGATGGTGGTGCTAAATGATACGGTTACGACACCCGCACAGGAAACTGCTGCTTTAGCAACTATGAAAATTTTGGAGCGACGTTTTGCAAACAAAAGTAACTATGAGAAATAATCGGCAACCAGTACTGTCACTAATTATCGCAGCTTACAATGTGCAGGATGAAATTGCTGCGACGTTGCAATCAGTTTTGACACAAAGACGACAAGAACTGGAGATTATCATTATCGATGATGCTTCCACGGATGCAACGTGGGCTCATTGTCGCCGGTTTGCTGCTCACGAAAACGTTATTCTCCATCGTCATACGTTTAATCGTGGTCTGAGTGAAGTGCGGAATACAGGTATGCGGATGGCGACAGGTGAATGGCTGGCTTTTTTGGATGGCGACGATCAATTGACGCCGGGAGCTATTAATCAAATGGTACAAACATTGGACAGTACGACTGATTTAGTGGTATTTGGTTTCCAAAAAATTCGACAGGGCAACGTTATTCAAGTGTTTAAACCGACCAATAATTTACAGCATATTTACACAGGTGCTTGGAATAAAATTTATCGTCGGCAATTAGTGAGGGACTTGTTATTTCCGCCAGGCCGTTTTTTTGAAGATATGGCTTTTACGGCAATTGCGTTCTTACGGGCTAGTCATGTGAAGGTATTGGAAGCCCCATTAGTTAAGTATTGTGTGCGTGATAGCAGCATTACACAAAGTTCAACCGTTGTGAAGCATGTCGATGTCGTGGCGGTCTTGCAACAGTTAGTTGATTACCGGACGGATGTGGCGCAACCACAAGATGTACCGGCAATTAACATGCTGCTTAATAAGCAACTGTTCAGTCATATGTTTCAGGTTTTACGTTATCGACAGGTGTCCTTAAAGGATAAGGTGGGTGTATTGCGCCAACTATGTCAGGCAAAACGGCGTTGGCAAACAGGTTGGCAATTCGATGACGAATGGCGCCGGCAGTGCAAAGACGTTCTAATTTGGTTAGCTGGCTGCGCGCTAGTCTTGTGCTGGTCCGCTAAAGGTGGTGAGTAAGCAATGGTCGGCGTGTTTTATGGTTTAGTCCTGATTGAATTAATCCTGTTATTGCTTACACCAAGTCGTCAGCAACGGGTGTCGATAGTGTTTTTGGTTCTGTTAGCAATTATATTTGCCTATGTACCGATTACCGTGTCCGACAATTGGGTTTACAACTGGTACTATACACATCCAGAAGTACCAACAAAGTTTGAACCGGTTTTTAATCAGGTCATGCAGATGGCAACTAAGGTGGGATTGTCCTATCAACAGTTTAAATTAGTCATTTTTACGATTGAAATGAGTTGTATGGCTTGGGGGTTAAACATCCTTCAAGTCGATAATAAGCGGGTGGTTTTGTTATGTTATACCGCCATTCAGTTCTTTGAATCGGGGGTACAGCTACGAAATTATTTGATGGCCACTGTCGTTTTCGTTGCCATCGCTTATCTCTGGCGGGACAAACGGTTTGATACGATGTATTTTGTGATGTTGGTGGGTCTAGCCGCCGGCATTCAATTAGCGGCAGTATTCTTTTTATTGTTGTTGCCGATGAGACGATTGCGAACGCGAAACGCACAGTTATGGTTCATTGGTGTCATTAGTGCTGGTGCTTTGTTAATTGCTGTGCCGGTGACACGTCATATTTACGTCTTGATCGTTCAGGCAATTGCCACACGGTTACCGGTGATCGGCCCGAAAATGTTGCAGTACGCGCTTCGGTTCGAGCCAGGTATGATTATCATATTAGACGTGGCGATAGCTGTCGTGTTATTACTGCTATTTTGGCGTCTAGAAGCCATTTTCAAGCAGACAGATAATCAACCACTACAGTCGTCAATTAGGTTAGGCCAGCAAATGGCATTGATTTTTTATAGTATGGTGCCGCTTTATTTGGTGGCCTACAATTTTGATCGTATTTTAATCGATGGGCTAATAGTTGTTTTTGCTATTTTCGCGCAGATATTAGGACAACTAACGCAACGGAATAAGTGGCTCTTATTAGCGATAATGGGGCTTTTAGTAGGAACCTATAGCTTTGCGACTTACCACTATGGCACTAAGTATCACAATACGTACGCACCAATGATTCATGAAAACGCCATGTTCCCAGATAAAACCTATGTGATGAAGGAGGAATGGCGATGATAAATCATGCAACGGCAACGGTTAAAAATACAGTAGTAGCCACGGGAGCACAACTTGTGACACTAGCATCGCAATTTACGATGCAAATCGTTTTTGTGCAGACGATGTCAGCTAATTATTTAGGTGCAAACGGTCTTTTTAATAATTTAATGAATATTTTGTCCTTTGCGGAATTAGGTATCGGAGCGGCCATGACATTTTCGTTGTATCGACCATTAGCGAATCG
>NZ_KQ970390.1:207227-210281 GCF_001579105.1 Weissella sp. DD23
GTGAATAATATCAATCAGGTAGGATGCCGGTTCATTCAAAACATTGTGCAAATTGTTGTCCTAGTTGTTTGGCAAAACTATGTGGCCTTCTTAATGCTCCACATTGGAGGAACGCTACTTGCTAATTTGTTGATTAATTGGCGGGCTAAGCAACAGTATCCAATGCTGACTTGGCGTTCATCGCAACGCATCCCAGAAACCATCAAACAAAAATTACGAGAGAACGTCCTTGGAAATATTTCAGCGAAGGTTGGTGTTATTGTCGTTAACGGTACCGATAATTTATTGATTGCTAAGTATCTAGGATTAAGTGTTTTGGGTGCCTATACAAATTACGCGTTAATTGTCCAAGGGTTAAGTAGTTTAGTTGGCCAGGTAATGGCAGCGATTGTTGGCGTTTTTGGCCACATTGGCGTAACCGAAAGCGTAGCGCAACAGCAAGTCGCGTACTATCGCAACTTATGTTTAATTGCGTTAGTTAGTACGGTCTTAGCAGGGGGCTGCTTTACTGTGATGCAGGATTTCATTCAGTTAGTATTTGGACCAGCATATGTTCTTGCTGATTTCACGGTCTTTTTAATCGTGATTAATTTGGGATTTACGATGTTGCGACAAGCAAATTTAAGTTTTGCAGCAGCGTTGGGATTGTTTTGGACCATGCGATATAAATCTTTAGTTGAAGCGGGTGTGAATTTGGGAACTAGTTTGTGGCTAATCACGCAAACTGATTTGGGAATCAATGCGGTGTTGCTGGGGAATATTATTAGTAATTTAGTCGTTAATTTCTGGTGGGAGCCGTGGCTGGTTTTCAAACACGGCTTTCAACAAAGTGCCAAATGCCCTTTAGTAAAGTTTGCGGCCTATCATGTTGCGTTAGCGGGTTTGGTTGGTGTGCACTATGTATGTCATGGGTGGCTACCACAAATGGGGTGGCTAGGTTTAATTTTTACGGGGATGGGTAGTGTTGTTGGCTATAGTGTTGTTTTTATCTTGGCGTTCAGTTGCCAAATTGAGACCCGTGATTTATGCAAAATCATGTGGCGTCAAATGACTGGGAGAAAGTATTTACGATGAGTGAATTTAAAGGGCAACCACTACTGAGTATTATCGTGCCAGTGTATAACAATGCCAAAACGTTGCCGGCCCTAATGCAACAGTTGCGGTTAGTCACTGCAGTGGAGGTGATTTTTATTGATGATGGATCCACTGATAGAAGTCTTGACGTAATCCGACATCAGCTAAAATTATTTGAGGATGGTCGACTAATCATCGCACAGCATGGTGGCGCAGCATCGGCCAGAAATCAAGGTATAGCGGTGGCCAAGGGGATGTATCTCGCATTCGTTGACGCTGATGATGAAGTGAATGGCGTCATGCTTAATAAAATTATAAAGACGCACCTGATAGCTCAGCAGGTCCAAATTGATTTGGTGTTGTTTGTTACAAACGGCCAGGTACATGACATGTCGTTAAACGCAACGAGCCGATTTCAATTATTGCAGGCACTGTTAAAATTGCCGGTGTTAACGAGTTATGAAGGCGTGGGGCCAGAGCCGTTCAATAAATTTTATCGCACACAATTAATTAGAGGTGCTAACCTAATGTTCAATGAATCATTGCACATGGGTGAAGATATGTTGTTTAATGTCGCGGTTTGCCAAAAGGCGACCGACGTACGATTTGTACCGGCGAACTATTATCAGTACCTACCAACAGCGCAGTCAACGACACGTCGCTTATCGTTTGATATCGTGGCCAATAGTCAGTGCTTTTTAGAAGCGTTACGACCGATAGTGCCAGTTGCATTAAGTGCTGCGAAGGTTGCGGACACAGTCGTGATGGATAGTCGACGCTTATGCCGTCAACCTGGTGGCTGGCTAAACATGCCACGATTGATACAAATGACCAGACAATATCAGTCAGACGCTAGCTCGTTGCCTTGGCGGAAAAGAGTGCTGTTCTGGGTGCTAAATAAATTATTGTAGTAAAAAGCAGTCACCAATGACATTGTGCCGGTGACTGCTTTTGTGATGATTAATCTTTTTCTGAACGGCGACCAGCGACTAGCATGGCCATGCCAATAACGCCAACTAATCCACCAAGAATAAAAGCTAAAATGATTCCCAGTATATACATATTGTGAACTGCCTCCGAACATAAGTGTAAAATATCTGGCGGTGACGTTCAAGTTTCAAATCGCTGGATAAAAAGTAGAACAACCTTCGTAAATCATTCATAAACGATTAGTAATATGAGGAGATAGAGAAGAAATAGAGGAGGGCAAATCATGATGATGTTAGTGTCATTTTTAGCCGGTGGATTTATTGGTGTGATGGGGATGGCGTTATTAGTCGCAGCTCGTATCAATGAAAACTAGTCGAAATTAAGAGATGGTGATCGATAACAGTTCGGTCACCGTTTTTTTACGCCAGATTTTTCGAACTTTAGGACATGTAACGGCCTTTTTAGGCTGAATTACTGACTACAAGTACGGGAGTGTTTATAAAAAAATAAACATCAACGGGAAATTACGGCAATTCAGTCAGTTTCGTTTTACAATAAATGCACAAGTATGTATTACAGTTGAGAAGGAGTGGCTCATGGATAACGAGCAAACACAACCCGTTTCACGCTCAAGTCGCTTAGCGAATGAACGTGGCGGAAAAAAACAAAAAGCCCCAAAAAATCAGGGTCCAAAGAAATCACATAAAGTCCGTAATTGGATTTTATCAATCTTATTGGTGATTGTCTTGGTAATTGCTGGCTTATTCGGCTATGCATATATGCAGACTAAGAGTGCTATCGATAAGTCATACGTGGCACCGACGATGAAGAAGGCGCGTGATGTGTCGGCTGTCTTGTCAGATGGTAAGCCGGTGTCATTGTTGCTATTGGGTACAGACACGGGTGCTTTGGGACGTGATTACAAAGGTCGAACTGACTCAATCATGATTGTGACCATTAATCCTAAAACAGATAAGACGACGATTATGTCAATTCCACGTGATACGTTGGTCGCGATTGATGGGTATGAGGATACCTTCCCACAAAAAA
>NZ_KQ970390.1:210319-211411 GCF_001579105.1 Weissella sp. DD23
TTAAGACGATTCAGGACTGGCTAAATATTCCAATTGACTTCTATGCATTGGTTAACATGGGTGGCATGGAAAAGGTTGTTAACAAAGTTGGCGGCATTACGGTGACGTCACCATTGACGTTTGCGTACAACCCTGAGACGGCTCACGCTGACGCGGGTGATTTGTACAGCTTTACGCAAGGATCAACAACGTGGTCATACAACGGTGTATCACACACCAAGATGACAGGTAAGGCTGCCTTGGCCTTCTCACGGATGCGTTACGATGATCCACAGGGAGACTACGGTCGTCAGGAACGTCAGCGATTGGTGCTGCAAGGAATTGTTGACGCAGCGAAGAGCAATCCAACAAAGTTGTTGAATACAGATTTCTTGAATTCAATTTCTTCATCAATGCAAACTGACTTGAGCTACAACGATATGTTAGCAATTGCGACAAAGTATTCAGGGGCGGCTAACAACGTGAAGAATGATCACATTCAAGGAACGGGTTACAGTTTGACGTCTGGCTCTACTGAAGTCGTTTCAAGCTCTGAACAACAACGTGCAACGAATGTGTTGCGCAAGGCGTTGGGCTTGCCAGCAGCTAATACAGGTAACTTATATGGTGGCAATATTTCCACTGATGTGATGATTGCCAATGGTGTACCAACTGAATAATAACGAAAAGAGTGCTATTTTGGGCACTCTTTTTTTGAGGGTAAAAATGCTTGTTTTTAACCGCAAGATAGCGCATTATAAAAAGTGAAATATGTAACAAGATTGAATTTGGGGAGTTAATGTGATGAATAAGGTAGTAAAAGCTCTTTTAATAGGAGCTGTGGGTGTTTTGGGCGCAACTTCGTTACTAACAACGTCGGCGTCGGCAGATAATCGGACAGGTTATATTTATTCGCCAGAAGTATCTACGGCTAATGGTGGTTGGAATTGGCTTGAAAATGGGAAACCGTATACAGGCTTCCGTTACTATATGGGGACGTATTATTGGTTTGTTAATGGTGTTCGCCAAAATGCCGGCTGGCGTGATGCCTGGGGCATGCGTTATTATACGGATGATAACGGCCGGGCCGTCCAGGGTAACCAAGCGATTAAT
>NZ_KQ970390.1:212427-214035 GCF_001579105.1 Weissella sp. DD23
ACTAATGCTAGTGCGTCGGTAGAAACGGCTTCTGAATCACAAAGTAGTGTCGCCGAGGAACAGGCAACGATTGCAAGCAGTTTTAGCACAGCAGTCAGTCAACCGGCGACTTCTTCAACGACAACTTTTGATGCATCAACTGCTCGTATTATGCTTTACAACGCGGGCGTTGATTCTTCATCAATCGATAATCAAACGTTGCAACAATATTGGCAAGCCGCGCAGGATTCGCATACTGATTTTGCGACGTACGTCAAAACGCAACTGAAATAATAGTCAATGCAAAAGCCCCAGCTAGTAGCTTCTTAAACGAGTGCCACTAGCTGGGGCTTTTGCATTGGTCCAGACCAGCCGATGTCATTATTCCTAACACAATTGTGAGTGTGCAATGAGAGAGTGCCTATACTGATTATAAATTAGAAGTCGATGAGAGATATCAGGAGGTAGCGATATGGTGGGGTCGGATATTGCATGGGTACTTGTCAGTGCCGCGTTAGTTTGGTTGATGGTGCCTGGATTGGCATTGTTCTACGGTGGATTCACAGATGTGCGCTCAACAGTGAACACATTAGCCATGGTGCTAATTGCTATTGCTATCGGTGGTACCGTGTGGTTTGCGGTTGGCTATTCGCTAGCTTTTAGTGGACACGGTTTAATCATTGGCGATCTACGGGCAGCCTTCTTTCACGGGGTATCCATGACTAGTAGCTCACGAGGTCTAAGTATCCCGGATGGGGCATTTGCGTTGTTTCAGGGGATGTTTCCGATGATTACCATGGCAATCATCGCTGGTTCGGTAGTCGGGCGAATGAACTTCAAAGCGTTTATCTTGTTTCTACTGGGATGGATGTTATTAGTATATGTGCCATTAGCTCACATGGTTTGGGGCGGTGGTTTGCTGGCTCGGATGGGTGCGTTAGATTTCGCCGGCGGTGATGTGGTGCACATTTCTTCTGGTGTATCAGGACTTACCTTGGCCTTGATCATCGGAAAGCGTAAGCAGGCTACTACGTTAACAGTTCACAATATGCTGTCTGTTGTTATTGGTGGTGGCTTGCTATGGTTTGGTTGGTTCGGTTTTAACGCCGGGTCAGCTTTAGCAGCAAACGGTGTGGCAGTGTTGGCCCTCATTAACACAAGTATTGCGGCCTCGGCCGGTATGCTGACATGGGTCATGTTCGACTTGTTGGTCTTCCAACAGGTTAAGGTTGCTGGAGCCATGTCAGGGGCCATTGCAGGATTGGTAGCGATTACACCAGGCGCTGGCTTCGTTGAGCCGGTGTCGGCAGCGATTATGGGTGTGGTCGTGTCGTTAGTTGTTTACATTGCGACGACGGTGATTAAATACCGCATGGGTTATGATGACACACTGGATGCATTTGGCTTGCACGGTGTCGGTGGTGTATTCGGTGGACTGCTAACAGGTGTGTTTGCTACAAAAACGCTGGCAGGTACAACTGGATTGTTACAAGGGAATTGGCACTTGATGGGTGTGCAATTGGCCGGAATTGTTTTAACAATCGCTGTTTCCGTCGTTATGACCTGGTCAATTGCTAAAATTGTAGGTCTCATCGTACCACTCAGAATCGGTGAAAAGGCTGAGTTAAC
>NZ_KQ970390.1:214363-215261 GCF_001579105.1 Weissella sp. DD23
AATAAGAAAGTTGATCGCGCTGTTCGTGCCTTCGAAAAGATGAATACGAACACTCACCCCGCTAAGGATGCGAAGAAGCATTAATAAGCGATGATTAATTGTTAAAAGTCAGGTTGCACATTGACGTGTAACCTGGCTTTTTTGGTTCGCTACTTAAGGTGGTGAAAGGCAATTGGGACGCGCTTTCAGCTAACTATTAGCGATAATCAATCGGAATTGGTCTATACGTAAACCTATACCAATTTTTACCAATTAAAATAAAATATACTAGGATTTAGTTGACCGTGCTTTTTTAAACGGTATTATAGGTATTGTATTAAAACGCAATGAAGAAACAAAAGGGTATACCACTTTGTTTATGATAGTGCATTAGGGGGAACAAAATATGTATTGCGGAATCGTTGGATTTACGGGATTAAATTATCAATCAGCACCAATCTTGTTGAAGGGATTGGAAAAGCTTGAATACCGTGGGTATGATTCTGCGGGTTTGTTCGTTGCTGACCAAGCATTGGGAACTGATCAGCTAGTGAAAGAAAAGGGTCGTGTTGCCCAACTTGAGGCCTTGGTTAGTACAAAAAATGTGACTGGAACAAGCGGTATTGCACACACGCGGTGGGCAACTCATGGTGTGCCATCAATTAATAATGCACACCCACATTTGTCAGCCGATGGTCGTTTTTACTTGGTTCACAATGGTGTGATTGAAAATTACTTAGAATTAAAGCAAGAATATTTGGCCGATGTGACTTTCCATTCAGACACTGATACGGAAGTTGCCGTCCAATTAATTGGTAAGTTTGCGGATGAAGGCATGTCAACATTTGACGCCTTGCGTAAGTTGATCAGCTTGTTAGACACGAACTCTGCCTATGGTTTCTTGCTGATGGATCGTAAT
>NZ_KQ970390.1:215281-220651 GCF_001579105.1 Weissella sp. DD23
AGTCACCATTGCTAATCGGTGTTGGAGAAGACTTTAACGTGGTGACGTCGGATGCGGTGGCGATGTTGGATCAAACGCACGATTTTATTGAGTTACATGATGGTGAAATTGCGATTATTGACCCAGATAAGGTGCAACTCTTCGATGCTGATGGTAACGAAACGGCCCGTGAGCCATTCCACTTGGACATTGATGCTTCAGAAACTGATAAGGGTACGTATCCTTTCTACATGTTGAAGGAAATCGATGAACAGCCAATTGTGATTCGCCACTTGATCGAGAAATACCTAGATAATGAAGGTGGCGTGCACGTTGGTCAAGCCATTTTGAACGATCTTAAAGCAGCCGATCGTTTGTACATTGTCGCTGCCGGTACGTCATATCACGCCGGTTTGGTAGGTAAGCGCTTATTTGAACAATGGGCGGGTGTGCCAACTGAGGTTCACTTGTCATCAGAGTTTGCTTACGAGCAACCATTATTGTCAGAGAAGCCATTCTTTATCTTCTTGACGCAATCTGGTGAAACTGCTGACTCACGTGAAGTGCTTCAAAACGTTAACGCACAAGGCTTTAAGTCACTGACGCTAACTAATGTCGAGAAGTCGACGCTATGGCGTGAAGCAACTTATGCATTGCCATTGTTGGCAGGCCCTGAAATTGCGGTTGCCTCAACGAAGGCTTACGTGGCGCAAGTTGCTTTGCAAGCAATTTTGGCTTATGCGATTGCTGACCGTGCAACGCTTGGCTTTGATTTGGAACAAGATTTGTCTAAGATTGCCGTGGGTATTCAAGGAATTGTTGATGACAAGGAAACGTTGCAACAAGTTGCTAACCAATATTTGGTTGAGTCACGGAATGCCTTCTTTATCGGCCGTGGTGTTGACTCAACAGTTTCGCTGGAAGCGGCACTGAAGTTGAAAGAAATTTCATACGTGCAAGCTGAAGGATTTGCGGCTGGTGAATTGAAGCATGGTACGCTGGCCTTGATTGAAGACGGCACACCAGTAATTGCTTTGATTACACAAGCAAAGACAGCTGGCCTAGTTCGTGGTAACTTGGCAGAAACGCAAGCGCGTGGCTCACGTGCTTACACGATTGTGACGCAATCATTGGCTAAAGAAGGTGATGATTTCATCTTGCCTGATGTGAATGAGTTGTTGTCACCATTGTTGTCAGTGGTACCAACACAATTGTTGGCATACTACACATCACTCGGCCGTGGCTTGGATGTCGATCGTCCACGTAACTTGGCCAAGTCGGTTACTGTTCAATAAGAGTTTTAAAAAGGAAGCCCAAGACGTCTGTTTCGTCTTGGGCTTTTTGCTAAAGGAGTTGATGAGCCGTATGGCCAAGCAACTCCTTTTTTGTTGTGAATTTTTAGGCCATTTTATTTTTTGAAAATGGCACGTACTATTTCTTTTCAGATTCAAGTTAAACGTTTAACAAGTTTACAACTGTCAATTTAGCAGTGTGGTTATTTACAGAATACTAGTTTATATTGGGTAATGTTGTTTTGACGTGCGTAAATAAGTGGTGTTGTCTGCAGTAGTAGTAATCGGAATTGGTATAATTTCTAATTATTAGGTGGTGCATTCTGATCGCCATACATATATTGGTATCATGAAAATAAAAAATGGTTAGTTGCGGCTGCATATTGATTTTTGGATTGATTGGGGTAACCCAAGTGATGGAATCGGTACAAGATATTCCGTTTCCTGTATGGCACGCAACTCGAATATCTACAGATACTTCTCTGAAATCTTCAGTTGTATACAAAGTATTAAAAGGTAAGTCAGATAAATTTGACGTCACGCTGTACGTATATTTATAGATAAAAATGTATGTTAGGGCTACTGGCCGTAATGGATGTTGCTTAAAAAATATATACCACATATTTGGGTACATATTTTTTAATTCGAAATCGATTAATAATTTGTTATAAGGTCCGTACAAAGTGGTGATGTTTTTGGAGTGAGAAATAGTTTTAAAAGAGGTAGAAGTTTGTCAGACGCCAATTTGTCAACGATTGTTGGTGGGAGGGAGCTGGTTGGATTGGCTTGCTTCAACCGGCATACGATCTTGTCCGTGGAGTGGCTGCAGGTGTTAAGAACGAAATTCGTAAGCATGGAGCGTAAGAGCAATAATCTGATATAAACGTTAGATTATTGCTCTTAAGGAGATATATGTCAAAAAGCCAGAAAATTATAAAGTCATTAAAGTTAATTGCCTTATTGTCTTTGTTGGAAATAGCAATCTTTTTTATTATCGAACTTAATGTGGGAAGTATTGCATCGTATTTTATGATAGGTGCAATCTATGTTGGAGTGGTCGTACTTTTATTTAGAAGTAATTTAATTATCAAAAAATTAATACCTTGGAGATTCGTGTGTTTAGGTATTTTCGTAGGGGTACTGCTACTGCTGTTTCAATTGCTTGTTTCAAGAATTACGAATTTGCACGGGGAAACGGCATTAAATGATTCTCAGACTACTTTTAATTTGTTTTTGCCAACTGCGGTAATAATTGCGCCTATCATTGAAGAACACATTTTTAGATTATATCTTCCAGCAGTGTTTAATAATAAAATATTAGGATTTGTTGCTTCTTCTGTACTTTTTGCGTTGTTTCATAGTAGTCATGATCTAACTTCGTCAAGTGTATACATGGTAATGGCGCTTGCGTTCAGTTATTTGTATATTAAAAGTAATAATATATGGACATCGATAATAGCCCATTCTTTGTTGAATATTATGATTGTTATTTGGAACGTTTTAGTATAGCTAATACTTATTCAGACATGAATAACTGAATGAGTATCGAGGAAAGGAACAATGTTATGAAAAATATTGGTGGTTTTACACCCTTCTCGGAGATGCTGATGATATCAAAGCCGGGTTCAAAGATGGCATTAATTACGGTATGAAACATTAATTTTATTGAAATGTAAGCATCATTGAACAATGATGCTTACATTTTTTATGAGGACATAGTCATGAAATTCGAATACATATTAAAAAAATAAATACATCAATAAATTATTTTGTGTTATTCATTGGGATAATATTTTTGCAGCAACTGGCGGTATTACCGTTAACTATGACAAGTCACATAAATACTGGATTTCCTAAAATTATTTTAACGATTATTGGTTTTGCAATTCAAATTGCTATTGCTATTTTTTTATATAACAAGTTATTTAAAATTGGCGAATATACAAAGGATGTTAGCGTAAAAACCGTTAGAAAATTAGCTATGATTTTGCTTAGCGTTTTGCTATCTATGGTTATTATTCAAATATGTTCAAACTATTTACAGGATATGAGTGTAGTGACTAATACTGACAATCAAAAGGCGATATTGAAATTATATAAATATAATTCAGTGGGATTGATTATTGAAACTGTCATTATTGCTCCTATTTTAGAAGAACTGATTTTTAGGGGCGTTTTTCTTTCCGGATGGTCTACTGTGTTTGGAATTTCCAAAATAAGTTTGGGATCAGGAATTTTTATTAGCTCCGGGATATTTGCACTGTTGCATACTTCAGACTTCTCAATAAATTTATTACCGTATTTTGTGGTTGGAGTAATTCTTGCAAGTTCATATATAAAAACCAAGAGAATAGAAATCCCTATATTGGGGCACATGTTCCTGAATTTTTTGGCATTTATAATATAAAGCATTATTTGATTGTGAATTATTATCGGAGAGTTTGAGGATTATAAATGATTAAGACGATACTTTTAATAATTGTTGCGATACTAAGCGTTCTGGGATTTATTTCTGTTATTCTCAGATTCTTCAGCGCAAATCCTGGAAATAACAAGATTAATTTAGAATTGTTAATTCTTTTTCTTGGGTTGGTACTAACGTTATGGCAGCTGACGTATTTCACGGTTTTAATAGCTACTTTAGGTGCACTTGGAGTCTTGTTAGAAACCAAAAGTGAAAGTTAATATTTTGAACTTTTCTTAGGCGGCTGATTTTACTTTTTTGAGATCGGCTGCCTTTGCTTATGGGTCATTGAGTAGGGGCTATTAAACACGGTTTACATCTGTAAACTGACCTTGCTTTTATTAGAGAAAAACATGGTACATAATTGTATGAAGGATTAAGGCGTTTGTATGGCTAATCAAAGATTGTAATTAATGACGTAATCGAGGAGGAATAGGCGTGGACGCAATTAAAGATTTTGAAATATTTTCAGCAACAAGCAGGCAATTAGAACGATATGCACATTAATAAAAAGAGGATTGCCCAGATTGTCGCACTATTAATACTAATAATCGTATTTACAATCTTGGCAACAACCATAAAACAAGGAACAGCATTATGGTTTCTTTACCTATTAATGAGTTGGCATATTGCGTTAACGGTAATAAACAAACATTTTAAATAAATATAAAAGCACGCCTAAATGGGAAAGGAACAAATCAATGCACGCTATTAAAAATCAGTTGATATTATTAATCATCATTGACTTGCTGATTGTCTTACTATTTGCACTACGCATACTTAATATTATAGGAGCTGGATTAAATTACGGCGTATCAGGAATAATTTTAGACATGCTGGTCGTTATACTATCAGCCTATATTATTAAAAGTAATGGTTCATATTTACAATTAAGTGGGAAAAACGTCTATAAGTATTTTGTATACGGATCTGCCTTTTTAATATTCTTACCTTAACGAAAAGGCTAGCTGTTCTTAATGTGAGCAGCTAGCCTTTTCGATTTTAATTGCGTCATAACCGTGATTTGAACCTTGTTTAGTTTACGGTACGCCAAATTAACAACAAATTCCTGGTATACTTAAAGAACGAGTAAGTCCAAGGAGGACCTTTGAAATGAAGTTAGAGAATATGCCAGCAGAGTTCGTTGCGGCATTGCCAATTTTAGAAACGATTGAGGCGGCTGGCTTTGAAGCGTATTTCGTCGGCGGATCAGTCCGCGATACGTTGTTGGGTAAGCCAATTCACGATGTGGATATTGCCACATCGGCGTATCCAGAGGAAGTGAAGGCTTTGTTTGAGCGAACAGTGGATACGGGGATCGAACATGGCACAGTCATGATTCTGGATCACGGTCAAGGATATGAAACAACGACTTTCCGAACGGAGTCGACCTATACAGATTTTCGTCGTCCGGATGAGGTGACGTTTGTTCGTTCCTTAGCAGAAGATTTAAAGCGCCGTGATTTCACGGTTAACGCCTTTGCGTTGACCAAGGACGGCGAAATTATTGATATGTTTGATGGTTTGTCAGACATGGACAATCATATTTTACGCGCCGTTGGCGAAGCGGAAGAGCGTTTTCATGAAGATGCGCTACGTATGATGCGGGCAGTTCGTTCGCAGCACAGTTAGACT
>NZ_KQ970390.1:220671-225275 GCF_001579105.1 Weissella sp. DD23
ATGATGCGGGCAGTTCGTTTCGCAGCACAGTTAGACTTCAAAATTGAAGCAGCCACATTGCAAGCTATCAAGGACAATGCGCCATTATTAGCTAACATTGCAATCGAACGAACAAACGTAGAGTTCACCAAGTTGCTACAAGGTAAGGCGGCTCGCTACGGTCTGTTGGAAATGATTGCAACGAATTTAAATCAGTATATGCCCGGCCTTGAGGTGGTTGATATTGATTTGATTGGTTATGCGGAACTATTAGCAGATGCGCAACCTCAAAATGACGTGGCAGCGTGGACACTATTAGTATTTGAGCTTGGCCTAACACCAGAAGATGCGGTTGTTTTCTTGAAAAAGTGGAAGCAATCTAATGATATGGTTAAGACAATCAAGGCTTCAATTAAGTTGCTCAATAAGCTCCGATTAGGTGATGTCGCGGCCTGGGATTTGTACGAAGCTGGTAACGCCATCGACAACGTGTTAGCGGTTGCTAAGTTGAGTGAACTGGTTGTTGATGTCGCGGGGCTTAAGTCACGCTATGAAGATTTGAAGATAAAAAATAAGGGTGAGTTAGCCTTTAACGGTGGTAACCTAACCAAGGAATTGGGGATGCAGCCAGGGCCGTTATTTGGTAAGATTCTGGCAACGCTTGAGCAAAAAGTGGTTGCGGGTGACCTGAACAATAGTCATGATGTGCTTTTGGCAGAGGCACAAACAATGGCAGAGAAAGCGAAGAAGTAAACGATGAAGCAATTACGTGCGACTGATTTAAAGAGTGTTTATGGTGAGAAGACCTTGCTTGACCAAGTTTCTTTCCTAATCGAAACGGGTGACCGTGTCGGAATTGTCGGGGTAAACGGAACTGGCAAGACGACGTTATTGAACGCCATTTCGGGCTTGAATCCTGCCGACAGTGGATCAATTAATACACCAAACGACTATACGATTGGTTATTTGCAACAAGAGCCACCACTTGATGGCGACAAGAAAGTGATGGAAGCTATTTTCGCTGGTGCACAACCAGTGTTCCAATTGATTCGAGACTACGAGGCAGCTTTGGAGGCGTATTCAGCTAATCCAACTGATGAGAAGTTGTTGAACCGTTACACGAAGTTGGAACAACAAATGACGCAAGAAGATGCTTGGGTAGCGGAGTCTGAGGTTAAGACGATTTTAACGCAATTGCATTTGCCTAATTTGGATTTGCCTGTGTCGGCTTTGTCTGGTGGACAACGTAAGCGTGTTGGATTGGCACAAGTGTTGATTCAAGCGCCTGACTTGTTGCTGTTGGACGAGCCAACTAACCACTTGGACTTTGATTCTATTGAGTGGTTGGAGAAGTACTTGTCTGATTACAAGGGTGCTGTGATGACGGTTACCCACGATCGTTACTTCTTGGATATCGTGACGAACCGCATTTTCGAAATGTCATTTGGTAAGTTGTACGAATACATTGGTAACTACGAGAAGTATGTGACCTCTAAGGCTGAACGTGTTGAGGCCGAAGCGGTTGCTGAACACAAGTCTGCCCAACTTTACAAGAAGGAATTGGCTTGGATGCGTACAGGTGCGAAGGCCCGTTCTACGAAGCAAAAGGCTCGCGAAAATGCCTTTGCTGACTTGGCAGCACAACAAGGTACCCGTCAAGTTGAAGGCGATGTTGAAGTGAACATGGGACAGCAACGCTTAGGTAAGAAGGTTATCAACATTGAACATGCCAGTTTGGCCTTTGATGGCCGTGTGATTTTGGATGATTTCAATGAATTGATTCAAGCGAACCAACGTATTGGGATTACGGGGCCAAACGGGACTGGAAAGTCAACGTTGTTGAATGCAATTGCGGGTGTTCAGCAACTAGATTCTGGTGTGATTGAAATCGGTGAGACGGTTAAGATGGCTTACTACACACAAGTGACGGAACCAATTCCTGAGGACAAGCGTATGTTGGCGTACCTATCCGAAGTTGCTGAAGAAGTGACTGACCGTAACGGTAACGTTGTATCGGCTGCTGAACTCTTGGAGCAATTCTTGTTCCCAAGCTTCATGCACGGCACGTTGATTCGCCAATTGTCAGGTGGTGAGAAGCGTCGTTTGTACCTATTGAAGTTGTTGATTCAACAACCAAACGTGTTGCTTTTGGACGAACCAACTAACGACCTGGACATTGGTACGTTGACGGTTCTGGAGGATTACTTGCGTTCGTTTGCAGGCACGGTCATTACCGTTTCCCACGACCGTTACTTCTTGGACAAGGTAGCCGACCAATTGATTATCTTCCAAGGCGCCGGCCGCATTACGCGTTACCGGGGCATGTTTAGCGATTACCTAGCTGAATTTGGGGCGCCGACGACGGATGCACCAAAGCCAGTTAAGCCCACTGCAGAAAAGAAACCGGTTGTCGAGGTACCTAAGAAAAAGAAGTTGACCTGGTCTGAGCAAAAAGAGTGGGAAACGATTGAGGATGACATTGCTGAACTTGAGGGTAAGATTAGTCAAATTGAGGCTGACATGGTCGAAAATGGGGCTGATTTTGGTAAGTTGAGTGAGTTACAGGCACAATTAGATGAGACAAACCAAGCGCTCGAAGATAAGATGATGCGTTGGGAAGAATTGTCAGAACGCGTAGAGGGGTAAGCGATAGTGGCTGAAAAGATTTTGATTTGGGCACAGACTAATAATGGCACAATTGCATTAAATGGCTCGATTCCATGGCGACAGAAAGCTGATATGAATTTTTTTAAGGAACAAACGATTCATCAAGTTGCTTTGATGGGGCGCAACACCATGCTGAGCTTTGGCGGGCGTGCCTTGCCAGAGCGAATCAACATGGTGTTAACGCATGATGAAATGTTGGATGTGCCTGCCGGTTTTGAAAAAGTCTATACAATGGCCGAAGCGGAGCAGATTGCCGATGAAAAAGGCATGAAACTGGCGGTTATTGGCGGTAAAGCAATTTATGATAGCTACTTACCAGTGGCAGATATCTTGTACGTCACCTATTTAGATACTGATTTTATGGGGGATGTTCTCATGCCACCGGTGGATCAAACGGTATGGATTGCCGAAGAGATTGCCTCTGGACGCGCTGATGCGGATAATGATTATGATTGGCGGATTGTGAAATACACGCGCCGATAAATGTTAGCCATTTGGAACAGTTTAAAAAGTGACAAATGGTTAGAATAGGCGTAAACTGTGACAGTAAAATCATTTTGGCCAGAAAAGGCTAAGAGGTAGAAAAAATGAAGTACGTCGTAACTTTCTTTTGGACGTTCATCCTTGGCGAAATTATCGGTTACATCGGTAGCGCCTTGGAAGGAACTTCATACAACGCAACTGCAACGTCTCTATTTGCGATGGTGATTGGTGCAATCGGTGCGATTGCATTTGCTGCTATTTCAAAGTCTGCTGCGCCTAAGGATGCAGCTCACGCTGAAGACTAACAGTTGATTACACGACTCTAAAGACCACTCACGTTCTGCGGGTGGTCTTTTGTTATGCAAATCGCTATAATGAAATTAAGTTAAAACGAATTTGAACGAACATGTTCGGAAAGGAGCCCACAATGGTACCGTTACAGACAAAGACAGCCTTTAGTTTGTTACAAAGTCCAATGATGCCGGCCCAATTAGTTAAATCTGCCAAGGCAAAGGGCTACACCGCTGTGGCAATTACGGATAACAATGTCTTGTATGGCATGGATAATTTTTATCGCGCAGCGAAGGAAGCCGATATTAAGCCGATTTTGGGCTTAACAGCCACGTTACACGGCCTTGTGACATCACAACCTTATCCGATTGTCTTTTTAGTTGAAAACCAAACGGGGTATCACCACCTTTTGGTGATTAGCAGCTATATACAAACCCATGACACCACCTCGTTTGCGGATATTGCACAATTTTTATCAGGCTTATATGTGATTTTGCCTGCCGTTGGTGAATTGTCGGTTGTACTAGGGGCAGAACCGGAACGGGCATTGACAATGATTCAAACGTTGATTACCGCTTCAACAGCTGACCATGTATTTCTGGGTGTAACACCAACAATGCGCCCAGAATTGTTAACTGCTATGAAACAATTGGCTGACACCACGGGAGCCCGTTTATTAGCGATGGCGGAAGTAACTTATGCTGACGCAAGTGATCAATTTGCTGCGCAGGTGATTCAAAAATTGGGGCAAGGTGAGGTCATTACGAATGTTGGCCAGGCACAGAGAGAACCGGCCACAGCGTATTTGCCGACTGTCAGTGAATGGCAAGCATCGTTTGAAACGGCTGGTCTAGCCGAAGCAGTTGCGAATACCGATTGGATTGCTGAACACTCTGATTTTGAGTTGGTGAAGTCGGCTGTGACGTTGCCTGCTTTTACGACACCGAATGGTGAGACGTCCGCTGATTATTTACGAACTTTAGCCCAAACGGGATTGAAAAATCGATTGCATGGGCTTGATGTTGATGCGTCTGTTTATCGGCAACGGTTGGATGAAGAGTTAGCGGTTATTATTGACTTAGGGTTCGCGGATTATTTCTTAATCGTTTGGGACGTGATTAATTTTGCACATAAGCAAGCGATTCGGACGGGACCTGGTCGTGGATCAGCCGCGGGTTCATTGG
>NZ_KQ970390.1:225631-240495 GCF_001579105.1 Weissella sp. DD23
TGGTCGTGGATCAGCCGCGGGTTCATTGGTTGCTTATACGCTATGGATTACGGATGTTGATCCAATTGCGTATGATTTATTGTTTGAGCGATTTTTAAATCCTGAACGTGCACAAATGCCAGATATCGATATTGATATTCCAGATAACCGCCGTGAAGAGGTGCTTGCCTATCTGCATGAAAAGTATGGACATGAGCGGGTAGCGCAAATTATTACGTTCTCGACTATGGCCCAACGTGCAGTTATTCGTGACGTCGCCCGTGTGTTTGGACTAAATCCTAGTCAAATTGACACACTATCAAAGGCGATGCCACGGGATGCTGCTGATTTAACGGCAGCCTATGAACAATCACAGCCGTTCCGCAATGCCCTCATTGATGTGCCAGTGGACGGTGAGTTACTTTACGAGACAGCCCGTAAGCTAGAAGGGCTGCCACGTAATTCATCTTTGCACGCAGCAGGTGTTGTGCTGTCAGCCGATCCATTGGTTGATACAATGCCAGTGCAACTGGGTGAAGATGGTCGGTTGGTGACCCAATTGCCAAAGGGACCGGTAGAAGCGCTTGGTCTTTTGAAAATGGATTTCTTGGCATTGTCGAATTTAAATATTTTGGACATTGCGCTACGTGAAATCCAGAAACAAGAAGACAGTGCTAATTTCAATATTGCGACGATTGATTTAAATGACGACGCGACGTTAAGATTATTCCGGCACGGAATGACAAATGGGGTCTTCCAATTTGAATCGGCCGGGATGAAGAATATTTTGCGGCAACTACAGCCCGATCGCTTTGAGGACATTGTCGCCGCGAATGCGCTTTTCAGACCTGGACCAATGCAGAATATTCCGCATTTCGTGGCCCGTAAACATGGTCAAGAAGCTCAAGACGTACCTGACCAAAGTATGGCTGATATTTTAGCGCCAACCTATGGCATCATTGTGTACCAAGAGCAGGTTATGCGTGTTGCCGAACAATTTGCGGGCTTCTCACTAGGCGGTGCCGATTTGTTGCGTCGTGCGATGTCTAAGAAGGATGGCGCAAAAATTGCGGCCATGAAGGCAGATTTCGTTAATGGGGCTGTTGCAAAAGGACATGATAGTCAGGTCGCTGAGCAGGTGTTCGGTTATATCGAGACGTTTGCACAGTACGGGTTTAATCGCTCCCACGCGGTTGCTTATTCGAAGTTAGCCTTTCAACTTGCTTATATTAAGGCGCATTATCCAGCAGCTTTCTATAAAGCGGTTTTGAATGATGCCATTGCGGATAAGAAAAAGGTCAGTACATACATTGCAGAGGCAAAAGCTTCGGGAGTGACTTTACTAGGCCCAAGTATTAATCACTCTTGGCAAGGTTACTCGATGAATAAAGCGGGTGCCTTACAAATGGGTTTGGCTTCGATTAGTGGTATGCGCCGAGATTTTCGTGAATCAATTCTGCGTGAGCGTCAGGAAAATGGGGCGTTTAAAGATTTGGGTAACTTAATTGGTCGTTTAGAGAGCAAATATCGAAAAGCTGAACAATTGGAACCGTTAGTGTATGCGGGTGCCTTGGATGAGTTTGGTTACAACCGTGCCTCAATTCTGGCATCATTGCGCGGGTTCATCGACGCGGTTGGTTTAGCCGGTGAATCGATGTCGCTCTTTGCGTCGCTGACGCCGAAAGTACGGGAAGTTGATGAATTGCCATCGGCAGAAAAATTAGGTTATGAACGTGAGTATTTGGGCGTTTATCTTAGTGGACACCCAATCGAACCGTACTTAAACGCGATACCTGAGAATAAGCGTTTGGATATTGCCTCGCTGGCAGTAGGAATGAACCAGGCAACGATTATTGTGTATGTCGAAAATGTCAAAAAGATTCGCACTAAAAAAGGGGATCAAATGGCATTTGTTGATGGGATGGACCTAACAGGTTCGATTTCTATTACGTTATTCCCACAATTGTTTATGCGATCAGCAGCATTATTGGAACCGGAAAAAGTACTCGTTGTGACGGGTAAAGTCGAACAGCAACGCGGGCGTGACGACATCCAAATCGTGGCAAATACGGTGATGGATGCGGGAAAAGCCATTAAACGCTTTGGCAGTGCCAATAGTCAAGGACAACCGGAAGCACTAACTAGTCGGGCAACCGGGCGGTGGTATTTGAAAATAACAGCCGCCGCTGAGGCAGCAGGCGCGCTTGACGCGTTAAATGTTGTGATTCAGTCACATCATGGCAAGAATCCAGTTTTGGCGGTCTATGAGGCGACGGGTAAAAAGTTAGCACTTGGCCAACAAAATTGGTTAACCGATGGGGATGACACCTTAAATGCCTTACAACAGATTTTAGGGGCTAATAATGTTGTATTTCAGTTAGACTAAGAACAATTCGGACGACTTATCAGACGATAGGTCGTTTTTTTGGCTAAAAACGAACACTGTCGTCAAGCTGTAATACAAAGGGCTATCAAAAGCCGGATAAAGTGCGTTACAATAGACAATAACTATCCAGGTGGATAAATACGGATTAGATGCTGCGGGTATGAATCCCAATCGGTGTTGGTCTGGAAAACAGAGGATAAATCTATGGCAGAAGCAAAAGTGTTAACCGCACAAGAAGTGCACGACTTGGTTGCCGGCTATATGAATGAGGAGCATGTTAAAAAGGTTGATAAAGCCTATGATTTTGCGTGCAATCTCCATCAAGAACAAAAGCGTAAGTCTGGTGAACCTTACATCATTCATCCTATCCAAGTAGCAGGTATTTTGGCTGACTTACATATGGATCCGGATACAGTAGTGGCGGGATATTTGCATGACGTTGTTGAAGATACAGATGCAACTTTAGAAGATGTCGAGCGTGAGTTTGGTCATGATGTTGCTGTTATTGTTGATGGGGTGTCAAAACTTTCAAAGATTGAATACAAATCATCACGGGAGCAACTAGCTGAAAATCACCGTAAATTACTGTTGGCGATGTCACATGACATTCGTGTCATCATTGTGAAATTGGCGGACCGTCTGCACAATATGCGCACATTGAGTGCGTTGCGTGAGGAAAAGCAGAAGCGGATTGCATCGGAAACGTTGGAAATTTACGCACCACTTGCTGATCGTTTGGGAATTATGACGATTAAGTGGGAGCTGGAAGATATGTCGTTGCGCTATCTAGAACCAGAAGCCTATCACGACATTGCTAAGTCAATGCAATTACGACGCCAAGAACGGTTAGAGATTGTTGACCAAGCAGTTGATGACATTGAACACGCAATTACTGAATTACATTTGAAGCATGCTGAAGTGTATGGTCGGCCAAAACACATTTACTCAATCTATCGGAAGATGGTTGACAAGAAGAAAAAGTTCGACGAAATTTACGACTTGTTGGCGATTCGTGTGCTGGTAGATACGATTCCGGAGACATACGCTGTTTTGGGAGCTATCCACGCCCGTTGGACGCCGATGCCAGGTCGCTTTAAGGATTATATCGCGTTGCCAAAGGCCAATGGTTATCAATCGCTACACACATCAGTGATTGGACCAGGTGGTCGTCCACTTGAAGTTCAAATTCGTACGTACCAGATGCATGAAGTTGCTGAATTTGGTGTTGCTGCACACTGGGCGTATAAAGAAGGTAATTTTGCGGGTGCCGATGTTCAAAATGCCGATCAGCAAAAGCTGAATGTGATTCAAGGAATTTTGGAATTACAAGAAGACGCTCGCGATGCGGACGATTTCATGGAGTCTGTAAAGGGTGATTTGATTACTGACCGAGTGTTCGCCTTTACGCCAAAGGGCGATGTTATTGAACTTGCCAAGGGGGCAGGACCATTAGACATGGCGTACAGTATCCACACAAATGTTGGTAATCACACAACAGGAGCTAAGGTTAACGACCGCATGGTACCGCTTGATTACCCAATTAAGACGGGTGATATTGTTGAGATTGTGACCTCACAAAATGCTAAGCCAAACCGTGACTGGATGAATTTGGTTTCAACACGTCGCGCTCGTAATAAAATCAAGCAGTATTTCCGCAAGCAAGATAAAGCGGAGAACATTGCAGCCGGCAAGAAGATGGTGGCTGATTGGCTCAACGAGGAAGGTTTTGATGTTGATGAATTAATGTCAGCTGAAAACGAAGTGAAGTCGGCCGAAAAGTTACATTTCTTGAGTGTTGATGATATGTATGCATCACTTGGTTTTGGTGATTTGAAGCCGCAAGGTGTCGCAAACAAGTTTACTGAAGAGAAACGTGCAGAACTGGAAGAAGCACGTCAGGTTGCTGAACAACGGGCTATTTTGGAAGAGCATCAGACGATTGAGAACGATTCAAAACGAGCCAAGGAAAAGCCACAGCACGGCGAAGATCGGATTGTTATTCAAGGTGTTGATAATTTGCTGGTTCGGTTAGACCGTTGCTGCACACCTGTACCTGGTGATGAAGTAATTGGTTATGTAACCAAGGGCCGCGGTGTATCAGTTCACCGGCTAGGTTGCCCTAATTTACGCGCTGCTGAGACAGAAGGTCAACGCTTGGTTGACGTCGCTTGGGAAAAGCCAGACGGCGACACTAAGAACGAATATGAGGCGGACTTGGCAGTGACTGCAACCAACCGTAACAAGTTGTTGAATGACGTGATTCGGACGGTCAACAACACGACAAAGTCATTAAACTTTGTTAATGGGCGCATCGATCACAACAACAACGTTAATATTTCAATGAGTGTTGGTGTCCGAAACTTGGATCAATTGGAACACATTATGGATTCGATTAAGAATGTCAAAGATGTCTACGAAGTAAAGCGAGCATTCAAATAATGAAGGTTATTCTACAACGCGTGTCAGAAGCCAGTGTTACCGTAGCCGGTAATCAGCTAGGCGCTATCGAGCAAGGTTTTATGCTACTGGTTGGTGTTCAAGATGCTGATACAGACGCTGAATTGGATTATTTGGTACGAAAGATAACTAATTTAAGAGTGTTTGAAGATCAAGCTGGTAAAATGAACCTTAGCTTAACGGATGTTGATGGTGCGATTTTATCGATTTCACAATTCACCCTTTATGCTGATACAGGTAAGGGGAATCGACCCAGTTTTACAGCGGCGGGTGCCCCGGATTTTGCTAAGAAGATGTATGACCGATTTAATACAAAATTAGCAGCGACCGGTGTTCGCGTTGAAACTGGTGAATTCGGGGCTGATATGAAAGTCAGCCTCGTGAATGACGGACCCGTAACAATTGTGTTTGATACGGATAATAAATAGCTGATTTTAGGCTATGTCAAATAAAAATCATAGATTAGCCGTACAATCCCCTAGTAATATGCAATGATATTGATAGTATTGTAAGTCCGATATATGCTACAATATGTTTATACAAATTAAGCATTTGCGAAGGGATGTAATGTTATGGCAGAGAAGTTGATTCAATTGCGCGTTGAGGACAACGTCAAGGACAAGGCTGATGAGATTTTCAAGTCACAAGGTTTGACAACTCAAACGGCCATTAAGATTTTCTTGACGCAAGTTGCGAACACTGGTGAGTCACCATTTAGTAACTTGTTCTCTCGCAATCAGTAATTTGTTTAAAGTGAATAGAGATATCGGTTGGGCGTGTGCTTCAAGTTTCCTGGGTGGGTAACCAGGGGGATGAGAAGTGCGCGCTTTTTTGTGATTTGGAGGTAGGTTTTATGGAGATTATATTGATGGTGGTGTTGCTGGCGATTACTTTGGCGTTTGGCTGGGCAGCAACCAAATTAGGGATGGCAAAGGTTGTTGGCCAATTAATAGCAGGTGTGGTTGTGGGGCCGGCATTGCTACATTGGGTTGAACCTTCGCATTTGATGCACATTGTGTCAGAGTTTGGCGTACTGTTGTTAATGGTTAACGCCGGTCTTGAAACGGATGCTCGTCAGTTACGTGATAATTTCAAAGCAGCGAATTTTACAGCGTTGATGGGTGTTATTGCACCGTTGGTCGTTTTCCCAGTCATTGCGTTGGTATTTGGTTATGAATGGCAAATTGCGTTGTTTTGGGGTGTCGTGTTTGCGGCGACATCAATCTCAATTACCATTTCGGTGCTCGGTGAACAAGGTAAACTTGGGACACAAATGGGCGCGGTTATCTTAGGTGCTGCGGTGCTAGATGACATTATGGCGTTGTTACTGGTCACAGCATATTCATTATTTATTGGGGGTTCAGGGCTTGGTTTAAACACCATTATGCCAATTATTGCGTTTGCATTTGGTGTATTGCTACGTCAATCTTCTCGATCAGATAAAATCTTACATGCTAGCGAAATCTTTGGACAATGGACGGTCTTTCCAATCTTTTTTGGTTCAATCGGACTTAATGTGGTCTTTCATGATCTGTCAAAGACGTGGATAGCGATGGTGGTGCTGACGGTATTTGCTGTGGCGACCAAATATTACGGTGCTGGTATCGGCGCGCGAATGGCGGGACTTGATAAGCACACTGGAAATGCAATTGGCGCCGGTATGGTGTCACGTGGTGAAATGGCGTTGGTGATTGCTCAAATCGGGGCAACTGGTGGTATTTTATCTGGTAAAGTTTTTGGTGAAATTGTTGTCGTAATCATTGCATCAACTTTGATTGCGCCATTGATGATGCGCCCACTTATCAAAAAAAGTACGGTGAATATAAAAAAGCTGCCTGGAATCTTTGCGATTCAGGCAGCTTTTTAAATGTGCTTACAATGGGTCAACATCGTAGCGCTTTGTACGTAATTCTTGCTTTTGCGCCTTCAATGGCTTAAACAAGAAGTTGAAGTAGGCTTCACGCCATTCATCGAATGAGATCGCCAACGCGGCGATTTCTTCAGGAATTTCGGCGCGAGGAATACGATCGATATCAGGGTGGGCAGCCACGTAGCTATCCATCCAGTCAGCGATCTTGGCGTGACCTTCGTTTTCCTTTTCGACGTTGAACCAGTTTGTTGGTTCAGCGTGAATCAAGTCATCATCGACATCGAACAATTCCATTGTACCGTGGACCTTAAAAGGACGAATCAACGTCACATCTGGGTTGAACTTCCAGACGAAGTTACCAGGTGCCGTTTCTTCAACGTCTTCTAATTGCACAACAGCACCGGCCATACTTGATGGTAGACCAGCTTGCTTAAGTGCGTATGATGTAACAACTAAATCACCGCGGTGATCAGTTCCAAAGGGGTAAACAACACCAATCTTGGCACCGACAAGAATGTCGATCAAGACTTGGGGTTCCATTCCAACTGCCTTCATGAGGGGAAATCTCGCTTTCAAAAATTAATGTCTACTTATTTTAACAAAACTTGCGCAAAAATGCAGAATTAGTTTACATATTATCACTGGCATCTGGTAAACTAGAGTTTAGACAGAAAATAGGTTTACTGACGGCATGTCAGTGAAAACGGCTTTGCCAGCGCTGTGGCATCGGACGACCTGTGAGTGGTTGATGCAGCTGATGTAAAGAGATATATGGAGAAAATAAATATGACACACAAAATTGGCGATATCATCTCAGCTAAGGTGACAGATGAAAATGACAAGTACTATTTCGCACAAATTGATGGGTTAACGTATGAAATCGACAAGGCGGAATTGTTGAAGCCACTCAAGGTTGGTGGCGTTGTTTCAGGGTTTGCTTACGAAAATGAAAAGCATAATTTGCAAATCACAAAAAATATTCCAGACGTTCGCTTGGGTCATTTTGCTTGGGGAACTGTGACGGATATCCGACGTGATTTGGGCGTGTTTGTCAATATTGGGTTACCAAATAAGGATGTTGTTGTGTCATTGGACGAGTTGCCAACAATTAAAGAATTGTGGCCCCAACGTGGTGACAAGCTGATGATTACATTGCGTATTGATAAGAAGGATCGTTTGTGGGGTGAACTTGCTTCGGCAGACATCTTGCAAGCAGTACGTATTCCAGCTAAGGCAGATATGAAGAACAAGCAAGTTAAAGCGACGGTTTACCGTTTGAAGATGGTTGGTACGCTGGTCATTACACCGGACTATAACTTTGGCTTTATTCACCCGGATGAACGGCAACGCGAACCTCGTCTTGGTGAGGAAGTTGATGCGCGTGTTATCGGTGTCCGTGATGATGGTGTCTTGAACTTGTCGTTACGACCACGTGCGTATGAGGCGATTTCTGATGATGCAGCGATGTTGTTGACGCTATTACAGCGTTCATCAACAAAGAGCCTGCCATTTACAGACAAGTCAGATCCAAAGCAAATTAAGAAGTATTTTGGTATGTCAAAGTCACAGTTCAAGCGGGCGGTTGGAAACTTGTACAAGCAACGCAAGATTACCCAAAACGAAAATGGGCTGTTCTTGGTCGAAGAGAGTGACGGCGAGTAAGATGCCAAAACAGGTAGGTCCATACGAAGATAATATGGTTGACTACCTGCACTATTTGACGGTAGAGCGGGGGTTGTCAGCCAACACGCGTACATCATACCGGCAAGATTTGACGCATTTTTTTTACCTATTTAATCGACAAGGAAAAATCATTGCCACTCACCCAAGTTGATCGTTTTACGATTATGGCGTTTCTAGGTGAAATGGAGACACAGGGGAAATCACGGAACTCCGTCATTCACATGGTGTCGACCTTAAGGAAGTTTTTCCAATTTGCAACTGATAGTGGCTGGACAACAACGGATCCGATGACCCAGGTTGATCCACCCAAAAAGGCACAGCATTTACCAGCTGTTTTAACATTGAGCGAAGTGGAAGCGTTGTTGGCGGTCCCAGATACCAATACAACGTTAGGCTTGCGCAATCGAACGATGCTAGAAGTGATGTATGCCACAGGCTTACGCGTGAGTGAATTGGTGAATTTACGTTTAGATAATTTGCATCTTGACTTAGGGTTGATTCAAACGATTGGAAAAGGTGATAAGGAACGTATTATTCCGATCGGTGATGTTGCGACGCACTGGCTACAACGTTATTTAGCGGATGGGCGTCCTTTTCTTGGCCGACAACAGGATGAACAGGTGATTTTTCTAAACGATCATGGTCACCAATTAACGCGACAGGGTGTGTGGAAACTCATTAAACAGTGGGTGATAGCGGCGGGCATTACTAAAGACGTGTCACCACACACCTTGCGTCACTCTTTTGCCACGCATATTTTGGAAAATGGGGCAGATTTACGCATTGTGCAAGAATTGCTGGGGCATGCTGACATATCAACGACCCAAATTTATACACATATTTCAAATAAGCGTTTGACTGAGGTGTATCAAAAGAGTCACCCACGCGCTTGATTAAGGAGGCAACATGTTAGTCGTTGTTCGAAAAGATCAACCCAAAATTGCAATGGGCTTGCTTTCATATTTGCCACGCCTACACGATGTTGCATCGGTGCAACGTGAGATTGAATGGTATCAAGCTGACGATTGCCGAGACATTTTGTTGTGGCAGTCTCCGATAACCCAACATTACGTGGCAGTGGTCGGTATCGAGAAAATTTTTGACTCTGCAGTATTACGGTTAGTGGTTTTTGGCCCCGAAGTTGCCGAAAATGAACGTAATCAGGTTGGTGCCGAAATCTATGAAGCGCTGCAAATGCGGTATGCAGACAAAGTGCTAGTGGGCACCATTGCAACCCAACCGATTTTAACGGAATGGCGGAAATTAGCGAATGGCTGAAGAAGTAACCTATCATTTGGATGAGTTCGATGGCCCACTTGATTTATTACTCCATCTAATTAAAGTAAATGAAATGGATATTTTAGATATCCCAATCGTGGCCATCACAGAGCAATATTTAGATTTTTTGCATCAAGCTGAAGAACGCAATTTAGATATTGCAGGTGAGTTTTTGGTAATGGCTGCAACTTTGATGTCGATTAAATCTACGTATTTGATTCCTAAGAATGAAGAATTGACATACGACCAGGATCTGGCGGAGTTTGTGTATGAAGAGGATCCACGTGAAGCGTTGATGGCCCAATTATTGGAATATCAGCGTTATCAACAGGCAGCTGACGATTTGCGTGAACGTGAAGAGGGCCGACAATTACAATTTTCGCGGGCACCGATGGCTATTCCAGAAGATATTGAGGTGGCACCGCTCCCTGAAGGCTTGGGCCTCTTTGATTTGCAGCTGGCGTTCAATCAGATGGTTGCTAATCGGACGAAAAAGCAAGTGCGGCCAAGAACGTTACGTGGCGAGACTTGGTCAATTCGCGAGCAGATGTCACGCATGATGGCAGATATGATGCCTAGCGAACAGCGTACGTTCACGTCGTTTTTTGGTGAAGATGATAGTCGTGATAAACTTGTAACCACTTTTTTGGCGATGCTCGAACTTGTGCGTCATCAAAATTTGGTCGTTACACAGGAAAATGAATTCGGCACCATCCGGTTGCAACTGGGTGACGTGCCATATGATGAGAATGAGGAACTGGACGATGAAGAATAGTCTACAGCAAATTGAAGGATTGCTCTTCGTGGCTGGGGATGAAGGTATCACCGTAGCAGAAATGGCGGCAGCTACTGGTTTTGCAAAACCGGCTGTGATTGGGTTGCTTGAGGATTTGGCAGCGAAGTATGCGACTGATGAAAGTAGCGCGTTAGATGTGCTGAAAACTGACGAACGGTATCAACTAGTCACGAAGACGGTGCTAGCTGATACGATCCATCGTTATTTTACGGCACCGTTAACGACGGCGCTTTCACAGGCTTCATTAGAAGTGCTTGCAATTATCGCTTATAAACAACCGATTACGCGAGTCGAAGTAGACGAGATTCGCGGTGTGCAATCACAAGCAACGATTCAAAAATTAGCGCTGCGTAACCTAGTTGAAGGTCGTGGACGTGCTAATGAACCGGGCCGGCCAATTCTGTATGGTACAACGGAGTACTTCTTAAATTACTTCGGTCTGGGCGATTTAGAAGAATTGCCACCCCTTGTTACCGCAGAAGCACTAGATGCATTACGGGCAAAGCAAGATGTTGCGCTGCCATTAATGACTGAAGAAAGTGGACAATCAGCGTTTGACGTTGATTTGTCTGAGTTAGCTGAAACAGCAGAAAGAGATAATTAATACCTATGGCAGAACGATTGCAAAAAGTAATGGCTCAAGCGGGTGTTGCCTCACGTCGTGCGTCTGAACAATTAATTTTAGACGGTAAAGTGACAGTGAACGGTAAGACAGTTCGTGAGTTAGGTACCAAGGTAGAACCATCAGATAAAATCGAAGTAAGTGGTGAACCACTCGACTCACGAGAAAAGTTGGTTTATTTCTTATTGAATAAGCCACGTGGGGTCGTTACGACGACAAATGATGATAAGGGCCGTCAAACGGTAATGGATATTGTGGATGAACCAGAGCGTGTCTATCCAGTAGGCCGTTTAGATTACGACACGACTGGGGTTTTGCTGTTGACTAATGACGGTGAGCTCGCAAACCGCTTGATGCACCCAAGTTACCGCATCGATAAGGTCTACGTTGCAAAGGTGAAGGGCATCCCAACGAACGAACAACTTGAACAATTACGTCATGGGGTGACGGTGCGAACAAAGCAAAATGGCCGTTATACAACATTTAAGGCTGCGCCAGCTCGTGCTGAAATCACGTCGACGAATACTAAGAATCATACAGCAATTGTCAAGTTGACGATTCATGAGGGTAAGTACCACCAAGTCAAGGAAATGATGAAGGCGGTTGGCCACGAAGTATTGAAGCTGACCCGTGAACGTTACGGTATGCTTGATTTAGCGGGGTTGACACCTGGTGAATACCGCCCATTACGTTATGAAGAAGTGCAAGCCTTGAAGGCCGGCAAGCAATACCGAAAGTCTGCAGGACGTTGGTAAGCTAAAAAAGACGGTTTTGGCCGTCTTTTTTTGTAGGAGTTGAGGATGATGGAAAAAGGACGATTAGAAGCATTTAGTGATGGGGTTTTCGCAATTATCATTACGATTATGGTATTGGACTTAAAGATACCATCGGATGGTAATTGGACGGCGATTATGAATGATGCCTGGATGAGCACCTTTTTAGCTTATTTGGTGAGCTTTATTATTACTGCGAGTTTTTGGGTTAGTCACCATCTGATTATCAGCAATTTAAAGAAAGTTGATAGTGGGTTGCTCTGGATTAATGTATTGACACTGTTACCAATGTCATTGGTACCGATAACGACTGCCTGGTTTGGTGAATTTCCAAATAGTGTTGCGCCAAGCGTAACGTATGGTTTAGTTTATGTCTTATCGGTGGGCGCGTTGTTCAACTTGAGCCACATTGTGTCGAAGCACCTGGCAAATCCAGTTGTTCAAAAGCGGATGCGACGAGTGAATCGTAGTCGAATTGGCTTGATTGCAATTGGATTAGTCGGCACCGGGCTGGCTTTTATTTGGCCACCGGTCACTGGTGGGATGGTCTTAGTGGTTTCGGGTGGGTGGCTGTTCTTACGGGCGGTCGTTCACGTCAGAGCTTTGGAAGATTTGTGATGGTAAAAGTCTGATAGAATATAACAAACTGGTCATTTCGATTTGATCAATAATGCTGATATGCACGAAAGACGGAGGTATAAACCATGGCAACACCGGATACAAGAACGGGTCGTAATTTTATGAAGACTGGCGAAGGTATGTATGATTTCGCAAAAAGCCACAAGGTTGCTGGCTGGCCATTACTATGGAAGCCAATGGGCTGGCTAGGACGTAAGCATTTCAAGAATATTGAGAGTTCGTTGGCTGATGATGAAACGGTTGTGGTAGCCTTTTTAACTAAAATGGCTGGCTTGACGGATGCTGGTGAACCAACCGGCCGTTATAAGTGGTATGCTTTTGCGCTCGGTGATTCAGGAACTTTGTATTTTGCACATTGGCGACCATTCCATTTGGATTCATTACGAATGACCTTGGATCAAGTGAATACGATTAACCCGGATACAGGATTGATTCGAGGACGCCTACAAATTCAAACATTGCAGGGGACGCAAGATTTGACGCTAAAGTGGTTTGCACCGCAAATTCGGCGGATTTATGATTTGTTGAATAATGAAAAGCACACATACGACAAGCTCCGTCACAAGGTTGACTTAGATGGTTAATGCGTGGTAAGGTTACACCAATAATTTAATATCTTCAGGGCAGGGTGAAATTCCCGACCGGCGGTAAGCTGCAACGCAGTAAGTCCGCGACCCGCGAATGCGGTTGACATGGTGTGATTCCATGACCGACAGTAAAGTCTGGTATGCAGAAGAACTTATAAATTGACTGGTAATGGTCGGTTTTTTTACGTCGCCCTGGCGTGAAGAAACCGGCCTTTTAATATGCCAGGTGGAGGATTTGTTTCATGAACAAGACGCGTCGGTTAACGGTTATCGCCTTATTGGCGGCCATTTCGTTTGTATTAATGGTATTTCCACAATTCCCATTAATACCTGGTGCAACTTTTTTAAAGATTGATTTTTCGTTTGTGCCGGTTTTGATTGGTGCACTCATGCTTGATCTAAAGAGTGGTTACGCAATTTTAATTTTACGCTCACTATTGAAGGTGCTCTTAAATAATTCGGGTGTGAATGACTACATTGGGCTACCAATGAACATTGTCGCGATGGGCGTTTTATTGACGGTCATTATGTTGATGGTGGGACATCGTGAGCTGACCGTTAAACGCTTTATCGCGGGATCAATCTTGGGAACAGTTGGATTGACGTTGGCGATGGTCATCTTGAATTATGTTTATGCGGTACCGTTGTATGCGATGTTTGCTAATTTCGATATTAAGGCAACGATTGGTCTAGGGACATATTTGCTTTGGATGGTAATTCCGTTTAACTTGATTGAAGGCATCATCCTAACGGCAGTGGCTGGTCTGGTCTTTGTTGCTTTGCGACGTGTCATCACGAACACGCATTCTCAATTAAATTAATTTCAATGATGGTTGGTCATGTTGTTGGGTAGAACCTGCGCTATGACCGTCCGCTTTATCCTAAATTGCTTGCACGACTGATATTTCTTCTTTAAACTGAGTAGAAAATAGTGAGAGGTGGTCAAGCAGTTGACAAATGATTTCTTGATCACCCTGTTTTCGGCAGATGAACCTCGCCGGCACAGGGTGATTTTTGGTTTATTGAAGCGTCAAGCAACGGTGTCAACGGAGTATTGGGGTCTGCGTTATGATTTATTGCAAATCTCAGGTTTGATGCCTCGATTGGACAAGGCAACTTTTGATCAGCGCATTGCAACGTTGGTAACAGAGGGGTTGTTGTCCGAAGTGACAGAAGGCCAGTACGTGTTGACCGCAGCTGGTCAGGAAGCGCAAATGGCCTACCAAACTGCGCATTATGTACCCGAGCACTTAGCTGTTTTGCTCAAGTATGACGTGCTGACATTCATGCAAGCTTTTTGGCTAGCGAACCAAGTCGTTTCTGAGGTCGCTTACGAAAATAAAAAGTATTATCCTTTGCAAATCGATCCGCGCACAATGCTGGCGGTGAAGCAATGGTACGCAAATATGAATTCGCCACGCTTGGTTGCCACTTGGGCCTTAACAATTCAGCGCTTCTTACAGCGTCGGCCACAGGCAGATGCCGATCGTTTGGTTGCCACATGGGTCGGTCACAACACACCGGGTTTCAATTTTGAACAACTTGGTTTCCCAGCAACCTGGACGGATGAAGATTTTTATTTCTGGCAATTAGATCAGTATGCTATTTGGTCTGAGGAACTACAACGTGGGGCAAATACGCCCTTGAAGTTGTTGTGGGATTCAGTTGCCCACCGGCCTTTGTTGCCAAACAGCGTGCAAGCGTCATACAACGGTGTGATCGCAGGACGTCCAATGGACGAAATGGTGAAGAGTCGTCGTTTGAAAGTTGGGACAATCCGTGAGCATTTATTAA
>NZ_KQ970390.1:240636-245705 GCF_001579105.1 Weissella sp. DD23
TGCTCGTGGATAAGGGAGCATTGACCGCCGTATTGACGGACAAGTTTGGTTTTACCAGCTTTAAGACAGGTCAAGCAGAGGTGTTGGAAGCGTTAACTGCTGGTAAAAATACATTGGCGATGTTGCCAACGGGTGGTGGTAAGTCACTTATTTATCAAATGATGGGTAATCTGCGCGAAGGATTAGTTGTCATCGTGACGCCATTGCTGTCTTTGATGCAAGACCAAGTGGCCCGTTTGAATTATGCGGGTGAGTCTAAGGTGGTTGCGTTAAATTCAACACTGCCACAAGATGCCCGCCGTACGATTTTGCGTGGTTTGAACCAATATAAGTTTTTGTTTGTGTCTCCTGAAATGCTTGGTCAAACGGTGGTCCAATCAGCTTTACGAAAAGTAAAGATTAATTTGTTGGTTGTTGATGAAGCACACACGATTGTGAGTTGGGGGCCTGATTTTCGGCCCGACTATCTGGCCTTGCCACAAGTCCATCAGAAGCTTGGCCAACCACAACTTTTGTTATTAACGGCGACAGCAACTCCTCAAATGATGTCAAATATCACATCACCATTTGGGTTAGTACCAGAAGATTGGTTTATTTACCGGCAATCAGTGGATCGTCCAAATATTTATTTGCACACTGAGCAGCTAGATAACGAAGGCCGAAAGCGTGAACGTTTGGCTGAATTAGTGCGGCAGTTGAAAGAGCCCGGGATTGTCTACTTTTCAAGTCGCAAGCTAGCGACTTCAATGGCCGAATGGTTGCGTGAGACAACCGGCCAACGTGTGGCTGCTTACCATGCGGGATTGGATACAATGTCGCGTTACCGGATTCAACAACAGTTTATGATGGGACAAATTGACGTGATTACGGCAACATCAGCCTTCGGTATGGGAATTGATAAAGACGATGTTCGCTATGTCATTCACTATCATTTGAGTAATGATTTAGCAAATTATTTACAAGAAATCGGACGTGCCGGGCGTGACGGCGAGCAATCAGCGGCTGTTTTGTTGTATGTGCCCGGTGATGAAACGATGCAATTGCATATGATCGATAGTACAATTCCAACGCGTGAAGTGATTTTTGGCTATCTTGAAAAGCGTTTTGGAACTGATGAAATTGGTAAAGATAAGGCTAATTTGTTAGACTTTTATACCAAGCAAGGCCTAACAGCAGATCAAATTGCAGACATGTTTGAACAACGTCGGCAACAACGGCAGGCTGATTTAGCGCGTTTGGTTGGGTATGCTAAGTCACCGTCTGGTCTCCGCGCGACGTTACTAACGCACTTTGGGGATGAGACGACCGGTGCACCAAATACTGAGTCGGTCGGTGCACATGATTGGCACCCTGAAGAACTTGCGTTAGTTGCGACGACACAGGATGAACAACCAGTTGGTGTGACGGATTGGCGTACGCAAGTGGCAAAACTTTTTAATTTAGGTTAAGGAATGGGTGTGACACTAAATTTTGATGAGCCGTTAGTGTAGACTAAGGTGTAATCAAAAGAGAAGTAAGGAGACCAATCATGACCGAGAAAAATAATGAACAACAGCCATGGGAAGCGTCTTTTAAAGAAGACACGCCTGAGCAATACTCACGTACACAAAATCGACGTAAGTCACAACGTGTCAGCATGGTTGTTGGAATTTTGGTATTGATTGTGATTGCTCTGTCATTTGTGCCCGTTTACAAGTATTTGCAAGCGTTGAATAAGCCGGTAGATGCGACCACTAACACGGAATTGCCAGCTGCATCATCAACTAAGACCACGACGACTACAAGCAAAGTAACGGAAACGGCTAAGTCAGAGTCACGGGCAAAGCAGGCAGCCACACAGGCATCGAAAAAGGCAGCAAAGGCAGCCAGCGAAAAAGCAGCGAAAGAAGCCGCAGCATCGTCTAAGGCAGTCGCTGAGTCAGAAAGCGTTGCGAATGCCGCGACAAGTAGCATAAGTTCCGAGGCGGCATCCTCGTCATCAGCTAGTTCGTCATCAGCATCATCTTCTTCATCAGAAGCTGACGAGGCAGGAAGTGTAAAATTCGAATCAGGTACTTTGTACAGCTTTGCCGTTGCGAATGGGACAACCCCTGAAGCACTTTACTCGTTGAATCCAGGTTTAACGGCGGCAAATTATTCGAGTTACTACGGACAATCGCTAAAAGTGAAGTAAAAATAAGGAGACACAATGATCGTGTGTCTCTTTTATTTTGTTCTGAAATAGCGTACAATTAATTGTTAAATTAACGAGTGAGGAACTTACTGAAATGAATCCGATTCAAATTGCGATTGACGGGCCTGCATCAGCAGGTAAGTCAACGATTGCCAAAATTTTGGCATCAGATTTAAACTTTGTGTATGTTGATACTGGTGCGATGTATCGCGCAATTACACTAGCTGCTTTTCAAGCCGGCGTTAAGCCGGAAGATGAAGCAGGGGTCACGGCATTATTGCCAGACCTAACGATTACTTTTGAACCGGGTGAACCTGTGCAACGGGTTTTCTTGAATGGCACAGAAGTGACCGAAGCTATTCGTTCTGTTGAAGTAACAGCCAATGTTTCAGCGGTCTCTGCGTATGCGGCTGTTCGTGAAGCAATGACCGCTTTACAACGTGACATTGCAGCCAAGGGTGGCGTTGTGATGGATGGTCGTGATATTGGTACAACTGTCTTACCAAATGCGGAAGTTAAGATTTTCTTGATTGCATCAGTTGCTGAACGTGCGCAACGTCGTTTTAAGGAAAACCAAGCTAAGGGCATGAACACAACGTTGGCTGAGTTGGAAGTTGCGATTGAAAAACGTGATTATCTTGACTCGCACCGCGAAATTTCACCACTCAAGAAGGCTGACGATGCAGTTGAATTAGATACAACCGGTTTGTCAATTGATGGTGTTGTGGCAGCAGTCAAAGATATCATCGCGACAAAAACCAACAAATAATATAAATTAGTAAAGAAAGTTGGCCGTGACTACTAGTATTTTATAAAAGGATTAGGTATAATAACTACTAGAGTCGTGTGACCAGGAGGATATATTGTAATGAACGAAGAGAACAACGAGCTATTGGCAGCTCTTGACAGCGTAGCCGAAGTTAAAGTTGGCGATGTAGTTAAGGGTGAAGTCTTGGCAATTGACGATGCTCGTCAAGTTATCGTAGGTATCGAAGGTGCCGGTGTTGAGGGTGTTATCCCAATGCGCGAATTGACGGCTGACCGTGATGCTAACGTTAATGACCTTGTCAAGGTAGGAGACGTTTTGGATTTGGTAGTGGTTTCAACTATCGGTTCTGACAAGGAAGGTGGATCATACCTATTGTCAAAGCGTCGTTTGGAAGCTCGTCGTGCTTGGGAAGAAATCGCAAGCAAGCACAATGTTGATGACATTGTGGAAGCACCTGTAACGCAAGTCGTTAAGGGTGGATTGGTTGTTGACGTTGAAGGTGTACGTGGATTCGTGCCTGCTTCAATGATCGAGAACCGTTTCGTGCAAGATTTGAACCAATACAAGGGTCAAACTATTCGCGCGAAGATTATTGAGATCAACGCTGCTGACAGCCGCTTGATCTTGTCACGTCGTGATGTTTTGAACGAAGAGCGTTCAGCAGCATTGGCACGTGTATTCAACGAATTGTCAGTTGGTGACGTCGTTGAAGGTAAGGTTGCCCGTATGACTAACTTCGGTGCATTCATCGACCTTGGTGGTGTAGACGGATTGGTACACGTATCTGAAATCTCACACGAGCGCGTTTCACAACCTTCAGACGTTTTGTCAGTTGGTGAAGATGTTAAGGTTAAGGTTTTGGGATTGGATCCTGAAAAGGAACGTATCTCATTGTCAATCAAGGCTACGCAACCTGGTCCTTGGGAAGCTGCTGCTTCAGAAGCTCCAGAAGGAACTGTTTTGGAAGGTACTGTTAAGCGCGTTGTTGACTTTGGTGCCTTTGTTGAAGTATTCCCTGGTGTTGAAGGTTTGGTTCACGTTTCACAAATCTCACACAAGCACATCGCTAACCCAAGTGATGTTTTGAAGGCCGGTGACAAGGTTAAGGTTAAGGTTTTGGAAGTAAACCCTGACAAGCAACGTTTGTCATTGTCAATCAAGGCTTTGGAAGAGGCTCCTGCTCGCGAAGAAGGTCAATCAAACAACGATCGTCCTCGTCGCCAACGTCGTCCTCGCCAAGAACAAGCTCCAACTAACTACTCAACTTCAGAAGAAGAGGGTTCAGCTACGTTGGGTGATGCCTTTGGAGATATCTTCAAGGACTTCAACTAATCAGCTTTTAATAGCTTAAAAAATTAAGCGTGTGTTGGGTTGTCCTAACGCACGCTTAATTTCGTAAATGGGCTATTTTTTGTGCTGGTCACACGATAACAGACACATACTGTATTAAACAGTATAATCGAAAATAGTAATGAACACGTCGGCCGCCTCGGTGCGCTGACAGAAAAGAGGGTAACATGGGATTTCCTGTTGTGGCCGTTGTCGGCCGCCCAAACGTCGGTAAGTCAACTATTTTTAACCGTATTGCTGGTGATCGTATCTCAATTGTTGAGGACACACCAGGCGTTACGCGTGATCGTATTTATACGCGCGCAGAATGGTTGACCCGCGAATTCCGTCTAATTGATACTGGTGGAATTGACATGGCTGATGAGCCATTTATGACGCAAATTGTCCAACAAGCTGAGATTGCGATTGACGAAGCTGATGTGATTGTTTTCATGGTTTCTGCGCAAGAAGGTTTAACGGAAGCTGACGAACGCGTTGCAAAAATTTTGTACCGTTCAAAAAAGCCAGTCGTATTGGCCGTTAATAAGGTCGATAACATTGAAATGCGTTCAGAAATCTATGAGTTCTATGCGTTGGGATTTGGTGATCCATTCCCAATCTCAGGTTCTCACGGAACTGGGTTGGGAGACTTGTTAGATCAAGTTGTCTCACACTTCCCAGAAACGGACAACGAAGCAGATGATGATTCAATCCGCTTCTCATTCATTGGTCGTCCAAATGTTGGTAAGTCATCACTTGTGAATGCCATCCTAGGTGAAGAACGTGTTATTGTTTCTG
>NZ_KQ970390.1:245974-248395 GCF_001579105.1 Weissella sp. DD23
GTCTGACTTCGAAAACCAGATTCGTGATGAGTTCCAATACTTATCATACGCACCAATTATTTTCGTTTCAGCCAAGACGAAGCAACGTTTGAATAAGTTGCCTGAGTTGATTAAGCAGGTTAACGAAAACCACCAAAAGCGTGTGCAATCTGCAACACTGAATGAGGTGATTATGGACGCGTTGGCTTTGAACCCAACGCCGACGGTAAATGGTAAGCGTTTGCGTGTTTACTATGCAACACAGGTTGCCATTCAACCACCAACTTTTGTGGTGTTTGTTAACGATCCAGAGTTGATGCACTTCTCTTACGCGCGATTCCTCGAGAATCAAATTCGTAAGTCATTCGACTTTACAGGAACACCAATTCACTTGATTAAGCGTGCTCGTACGTAAGCAAGTGAATAAAAAGCACCGGTCCGTTCGGATTTGGTGCTTTTTCGTTTTTTGTACGAAAAATGATGGCAAAACATGAATTTTTGTTGAAAAAGGCTGAAAAGCGCGCTGTATCAACGTTTTAAGCAAACAATCGCTTGTTAAGGTCAAGTAACTATGCTATTCTAAATATCGAAATAAGGGAACAACGAGTTTCATTTCGTACATTGGGAATCCCAATCAGCTATTAAGCAGGAGGATATTAACATGGCTAACAAGCAAGAATTGGTAAACGACGTTGCAACGACAACTGGTTTGACTAAGAAGGACGCAACGGCAGCAGTTGATGCTGTCTTTGCATCAATCCAAGATACTTTGGCAAAGGGTGACAAGGTACAATTGATTGGTTTTGGTAACTTCGAAGTTCGTACACGTGCAGCTCGTAAGGGTCGCAACCCACAAACAGGTGAGGAAATTGAGATCGCTGCATCAAAGATTCCTGCCTTTAAGCCTGGTAAGGCCTTGAAGGACGCCATCAAGTAATTTAAAGCCTGTAATACTGGCATTCACGGTAATTCGTGGGGCCAAAAAGGTTGATATATGGAAAGAGTGAATGATGATATTCACTCTTTTTATTTTTTCATACATTCTCATAAAATTCTGTGCTAAACTTAATCTTATTGATATCGATGTGGAGGTATGGCAGATTGAAACCAACAAAAATGTTAACGATTGCAGGTTCGGACGTTTTGGCTGGTGGGGGCATTCAGGCCGATTTGGCAACGTTTAATGAATATGGTTACTTTGGGCTTAGTGCCATCACCAGTATTGTGACTGTCACGCCAGATGATTTCACCATTCATCCTGTGCCGATTGCTATTTTAGCGGCCCAGCTTGATGCAATTTTTGCGATTGACGATATTGCTGGTGTGAAGGTTGGCTTACTACCGACTGTTGCACACGTTGAACTGGTGGCGAAGTATTTAAAAGAGTATGCCAGTCACCTACCAGTCATAATTGATCCGGTGATGGCTTTTAAAGAGACAAGCACGGCGAACGTCAATGAACTGGTGAAAGCCATTCAAACTGAATTATTGCCGTTGGCAACTATTACCACACCGAATTTAGTGGAAGCAGAATTGTTAAGCGGTCGAACGATTAAAACAGCCGCTGATATGACTGAGGCAGCGCGTATCATGCAACAAATGGGCGCCCAATCGGTCGTGGTGAAAGGCGGTAAGCGTTTAGCTGGTCAGGAAGCAGTTGATGTTTTAGTGGCGGCTGATGGTCTGAAGACCTTTAAGACAGAAAAGGTGGCCAATGCCTACAATAATGGAGCTGGTTGCACGTTTTCTTCCGCGATAGCTAGTCAGTTAGCTGCTGGGGCAACAACGGCGCATGCAGTCTCAGATGCAAAAGCATTTGTGTACGAAGGTATTAAACATGGGGTACCGTTAAACGAGGCGTTGCCGGTTGGTAATGTTTGGCAGGCAGCACGACGTTTAAGTGAGGAACAATAAAATGAAAACGAAACAATTAACCATCGCGGCCGTGATTGTCGCTATCAATATTGTCTTGAGTTATGTCGCCAAGATACCGACGCCAACAGGCTTTGTATCATTGGTGGAAACTGGTATTTTTATCGCAGCTTGGCACTATGGGTCAAGAACCGGCGCAATGGTCGGTGGGTTAACAGGTTTATTGCTTGATTTACTTGCTGGTTATCCCCAATGGATGATCTTTTCATTACTTATTCATGGTGGTGAAGGTTGGGTGATTGGTAAGTATGGGTTAAATCCTTCGATTGGGAAGCGCGTCTTTGGCAATTTCTTAGGCGGTTTGGTGATGGTTGTTGGGTACTGGTTAGCCGGTTCATTCTTAATCTGGTTGAACGGTGGTGCAAAAATGCAGCTTGGTCCAGCCTTTTTGGCGGGACTAGCCGATGTACCAGCTAACATTATGCAAGTATTGGCCGGGTTTATCTTGGCCTTGTTGCTGAGCGTACCGTTGCGCAAGATTTTGATGCCTAAAAGTCACTAACTTTGCAA
>NZ_KQ970390.1:248947-251243 GCF_001579105.1 Weissella sp. DD23
GAGTTAGGTGTTCCTAGCGGTCAGTTAGGCATATTAACAACGATTCCATTGGTGATGTTTTTGTTAATCTCAAACTTTGCATCCAAAACAATGGCTGTGTTTGGCCTTAAAAAAGCATTATTTTTGTCAATTGCAAGTATTTTTCTGGGGACGGCACTGCGACTGGTTGTGACGATGCCAACGATGCTGTTGGGCACGGTGTTTGTGGGAATTGGTATTGCCCATTTAAATGTCTTTATGCCTTCGTTTGTGGCTGCTTATTTTTCACATAAAGTCGGGGTCTATACATCACTCTATTCACTCACGATTATGGTGGGTTCAGCCGCATTTAGTTTGTTAACTGCACCGGTTGTTGCGACGTTCGGTTGGCATGCAGTGATGTGGTTATTGGTGCTATTGCCAGCAATTGTTTTGGGCTTTTGGTTCTATACGGCACGGTTGGTGCCAGAAAAAGTGAAAACAACCGCGACTGAAAAACAAGTCATAGCGCCTAAGAAGCGTATTTGGACCAATGTACGGGCCTGGCCTTTCTTGATTGTGTTCGGGGTTCAGGCCACGATTAATTACACGGGAGTTGCTTGGTTACCAACGATGATGGCTCATCATCACGTGTCAGCAGGGGCAATTTCAGTTATTATGTCATTTTACTCATTTATCGGTATGCCAATTTCGATTATTGTACCAAACATTCTTGTTCACATGCGTCGTCGTGGGACGATGATGGCAATTGCTATTGCGGGTGTGCTGTCGCTGGCTGGGGCAATCATGTTGTTTAATCAGGATACGTCATCGCTGGCATATTGGTGGACATTAACCGTCTTGATTGGTTTTGCGACATCGTTCTTCTTCCTTTACACGATGACCATGTTTGCTGCAAAGACGGATTCACCAGTTGAAACTGCGCGACTATCCGGAATGGCTCAGGCCGGTGGCTACTTCATGTCTGCGTTTGGACCGATGCTTTACGGGATGGCCTTTACGGCAAATCCAGCTGGCGAAATTCAGAATATTGTTTATCTAATTTTGGTGGTTTTGATGATTGCAGCCGCATTGTTGATGGCGGCAACGAAACATTTATTTAAAGCATAAAGGTAACGGCTGTTGTTCGGTGGAGAACAATGGCCGTTTTCGGTATAATGAAATTATTAAAACTTTGGAGGATGATATGGCACGTAAAGTCGGAATTATCGGGTTGGGGAACGTCGGTAGTGCAGTGGCACACGCGTTAATTGCACAAGGGGTTGCAGATGATTACGTATTTATCGACGCTAACGAGCGTAAGGTAACGGCGGATCAACTGGACTTCCAAGATGCGATGGCTAATTTAGAAATGCATGGTAATATCACAATTAATGATTGGTCAGCGTTGGAAGACGCGGATGTTGTGATTTCGACGTTAGGGAACATTAAGTTACAGCAGGACAATCCAAGCGGTGATCGATTTGCGGAACTAAAGTTTACGAGTAGTATGGTGCAATCGGTGGGGACCAATTTAAAAGAATCGGGCTTTACCGGGGTTCTGATTGTGATTTCAAACCCGGTCGACGTTATTACCGCATTATTCCAGCAAGTTACTGGATTTCCAACACATAAGGTGATTGGTACGGGAACCTTGCTAGACACGGCACGTATGCAACGTGCGGTGGGTGAGGCGTTTGACTTGGACCCTCGTTCAGTATCCGGGTATAACTTAGGTGAACACGGTAATTCGCAATTTGTCGCGTGGTCAACGGTGCAAGTACTTGGTCAGCCAATTGCTAAGCTGGCTGATGCTGGTGATATTGATTTGGCCGGTATCGAAGCCGAAGCGCGTAAGGGAGGCTTTACCGTGTTAAACGGCAAAGGTTATACGAGTTACGGTGTCGCAACGGCTGCAGTTCGGATTGCAAAAGCTGTGATGGCTGATGCGCACGCAGAATTAGTGGTTTCGAACCGACGTGATGATATGGGCATTTATTTGTCATACCCGGCGGTGATTGGCCGTGACGGCGTGTTAGCAGAAGCTAATCTAGACTTAACAACTGATGAGCAAGAAAAGCTATTAGCATCACGTGACTTTATCCAAGAAAAGTTTGACGAGATTGTCGACACATTGTAAGACACTGAAAGGTGACCCAAACAAGCGGTGCGTGTTTGGTCGCCTTTTTCATTTGAGAAATGAGAGACACATGAAATTATTACATACAGCTGATTGGCACATCGGTAAAGAATTAGGTGGCTTCAGTTTGTTATCAGAGCAGGAAGCTGCTTTTAAAAAGATGTTAGACATTGCGATTGCTGAAAAAGTCGACGGGGT
>NZ_KQ970390.1:251611-253253 GCF_001579105.1 Weissella sp. DD23
GACGGCCTTGGAGCGGATGCTGAAAGAAATGAACCTGACCCATCATTTACCGATTTACGCAGTCTCTGGGAATCACGACGGTGCGACACGTCTGGGAGCGGGCCATGAGTGGCGTGAGCAAACCGGGTTATTCCTTAATACAACGCTAGCGGGTGCATTTAAACCAGTGGAAACGCCAGAAGCGCAAATTTATTTACTACCATTTATCGAACCAACAACCGCGCGTGTTTATTATCAAATCCCAGAAGACGAATTGGCGGCGTACCAAAGTATTGAACAGGTTATGAACCGAATTGTGCAAGATATGGTGGCAACATTTGATCCACACAAGCAACATATTTTGGTCACCCATTATTATGTGACAGGCGCAGGTAATGAAGACTATGAATTTACTAGTGAAACGAATTCACGCGTCGGTGGATTGAAGGGGATCACTGCTGACCAATTTTCAGCATTTGACTACGTGGCGTTAGGCCACCTGCATTTACGCCAAGCTAGTCCAACTAAAACAATTCAGTATGCTGGATCGCCTGTTAAATTCAATACCAAGGAAGCACAAACGGAGAAAGGGGTCTTTATTGTTGATATCACACCCGACGCGGTCCACACGACTTGGCACCCAATTACACCGACTAAAGATTTGATTGTCCTATCAGCACCGTTTGAGACTTTGATAAGTCCTGAATTTTATCAACAGTATGCTAGAAATCATGCCAACTTTTTTAGTATTCGCATTCAGGGCGTTGCACACACAACGAATGCACGCGCAACGTTGGTTGACATTTATGGGGATGTCGTCGAAGTGCAGTATGACTTACCGGCACTCACGATGGTTGATCAGGTTATTCCAGAAGTCGTTGCCGATGATGTGTCCGATGATGATTTGATTGCGACCTTCTACCAAGAAGTCACACAAGAATCACTAACCGCAGCGCAAGAACGTGTTATCGCAGATACACTAGTACAGTTACGCCAACAGGAAGAGGGATAAAGATGCGTCCAATTAAATTAGCGTTACAATATTTTGGGCCCTACGAACAAACGACGGTTGATTTTGAGCGATTTACAGAATCAAAATTGTTTTTGATCACTGGCGATACCGGTGCCGGTAAAACAACAATGTTTGATGGCATGACCTACGCCTTGTTTGGTGAAGGAACCAGTGAACGTAAGCCAGAGGAAATGCGCAGTGAATTTGCGCCCACAACAGCGGAGACGGTTGTGACTTTTTGGTTTGAGCATAACGGACGGTACTATCGAATTAGTCGCAAACCGACGCAACAATTAAAGAAAAAGCGTGGTGCGAAATCCGACGATGATACCACTGAACGTAAAGCCGAAGTGTCATTGACTGAGGTTGACGAAACTTTACAAGTGCCTATCGCGGCGATGGGCGAGAAAATTCCGGTTGTGCGGGATGCGATTCAAGAATTATTGCATCTAAATGCAGACCAATTCCGCAAAATCATTTTGTTACCACAGAATCAGTTCCGTGAATTTTTGGCCGCTCAGAGCGATGATAAGATGACCATTTTGCGGAGTCTATTTGGGACGGAAGTTTTTAATCAGTTCACGGAGTCGTTGAAGGAACAACAAAAAGACACGTTAAAACAAGTCACGAATCTTGAGACCCAGCGGGATG
>NZ_KQ970390.1:253273-255886 GCF_001579105.1 Weissella sp. DD23
ATTGCAGTGGGGAAACCAACAGCAAAGTATCGTGAATGATGTGACGCGATATGAAGAACAACTAGCGCGGGTGGCAACTGAATTAACACAGCTGGCGACACGCGAAGCGGCCACAACCCATAGCCTGTCAGAGGCGACGGCTACGAAAGCGGAACTTTTAACACAAGCAGCTGATATTAAGATTGCTGAAGCACGGTTGACGACAATTACACGGACTTTGTTGCCTAATGCGCAACGTCTGGCAATGCTGATTACGCAAGCGACTCAGTTGGCCCAGCAACGGCAAACACGACAAACTAACGAAGCCCAGTTAAAGACGCAATTGGCTGAATTAACTGCCAAAGAAGTTGAGCTACAAACGTCTTTGGCGACAGTAGCGTCTGTTTCATCATCGCGTGAGCAATTGTTGGTTTTTGCTACCCAAGCTGATGAGCTACAACGGACTGATGAACGTCTGCAACAAACTGAAAAAAAGGTCGCACAACAGGCTGAGAATTTGATGCGGGTGACACGTAAGCTAGATACGGCTAAAGCTAATCTGCAGGATGTCATCGCGATGCGTGAAGCGAAGGCGCATTGCGCCGGGAACTCATGATTAAACAACTTCATAGTGAGCTGAAAATTGGTGAGGCTTGCATGGTTTGTGGCCAGATTTATACGGGCGAGGGAGCTGACCCGCACGTTGGTAGCACCTCGTATGCTGAAATTAACGTGGCTATGGCGGCTGTTGATGAGGCTGAGACTGCAGAGCAACAGGCAATCGCGACTGAAGCAAGTTTGACGACGGACGCTACACAAACCAAACAACAGTATGATACATTGGCAAAGCAACTTACGTCAGAACGAGACGGATTTGCGAGTGAGTATAATCAGTTTTTCACAGCATGGGCAACCGTGTTTCCAAACAACTTGTTGCCAGACACGTATGATACGTCAACCGTACAGACTGTCATCGCACAAGTTCGCCAGCACCTATCAGATCAGGTTACTAAACAAGAACAACTGACAGCGACATTAGCGACTGTGACGGAGGAGATTGCATCTGTTAAAACGAATCTAGCACGGACGCAAACGCAATTAGCGGGCATTACGACGCAGCTGGCTGAAAATGACAGTGAACAACACGAATTGAATTCGGACGGACCGCTTTCAACAGTCAGTGATTATGAGGTTGAACAACAGGCATTGACTGAAAAAATTGCGACCTATCAACAAGTTGTTCAGAGCGCTGATGAGAAAATTCGTTCCGCCGAACAAACGCAGCAAGAGCTTTCGCAACGACGTTTGGTATTAAATCAAGAACAAAATACGTACCAGACGGCATTAGATGAAGCGAAGGGCCGCCTGGGAATTGCGATTACTGATGGCCCCGTTGCGGATGAACAGGCGCTACAGGCGTTATTAGATCGCATTCAGAATCAACCGGATGAATTAATTCAATTAGAACGGCAATTGGCTGCTTATGACACACAACGTCAGACGGTCGCGACAGCCATTGCGCAGAGCCGAGCGTTGACTGCTGGTCAAGAACGGCCAGATTTGTCACAGTTACAAGCTGAATTGACACAAAAACAAACGGCTTTAGATGAAGCAACTGAACGTTTAAACAAAGCGGAATGGCTCTTAGAGTCTTTGCAACAGCAACAGACTACAATTTTGAAATTGCAAACAGACATTGATGCCATCACGGCAAAGTCAGCTGATTTGATTAAATTGACTCAGGCGGTCGACGGTAACAATTTGTTACACTTACGCCTGGAGCCATATGTCTTGCGCAGTTTCCTGTATGAGGTCCTAACCTATGCGAATGAACACTATATTGGTACCTTATCAAGTGGTCGGTACCAATTTGTGCTCTCAAGTCGGCAGGCAGGACGGGCGAACCAGAATGGACTAGATATTGATATTTATGATCAAGATGGTGGTAAAGTCCGGTCGACAAGCACGTTGTCAGGTGGGGAATCATTTATTGCGGCGCTGTCGATTGCGTTGTCGATGGCAGAGATTGTGCAACGTCGAGCTGGTGGTGCCAAAATTGATGCGCTATTTATCGATGAAGGATTTGGTTCACTCGACAGTAACACATTGAATCAGGCCTTGGAGGCGCTCTCGATGGTCGAGCAAAGTGGTCGCTTGATTGGTGTGATTTCGCACGTGGAGTCAATGAAACGCCAAATTCAGCAACAGATGGTGGTTACGAAACTCGGGGATGGACGTAGTCGTCTGACATATAGAATGGTCTAAACCAATGAAACCGCTTTACCGGAATTTCTAGAACAAACGCATTGCTTTTGTTAGTGAATAGGGGAATAATGGTCCCTCGGAGAGAAATTTAACGGCTTAGTGATGGAGGTGTGTGCGATGTTTTTTGTTGTACAACCATTGGCAGACGAGATAATCGTATTTGCTCAAAATGAAGATGGTATTTATGCTGAAAAATTAAATGCAACGGATTTGTACGCGATGCTACCTAAGCGCCGCGCACGTTTCTTGGCGCCACGTGCTGCAGGTGATAGCGTGATGGCTGCTATTTTGATCAAGCAAGCTTTACCGATTGCGGTACAGGACCAGGTACAGATTTTGACGGCAACTGGGTTGCATGAGTTAACTCAC
>NZ_KQ970390.1:256446-260915 GCF_001579105.1 Weissella sp. DD23
TGACCTTAACCCTGGTGATTGCGAGTCCAATAATTTTTATGTTACTGGATTATTTTGTTTTCCCTAATATGGGCATTAGTGGTGTGTGGTCAGTAATGTTTACAGTTGGTTTGATGGCATTGGTGCTCGGCGTTTGGTATGCGGTGACCTTTTCAACGGCAGCAGCTGATGTTGAACACTGGGTGATGACGTGCTTTGCAAAGTTGCATCGAACAAATGAAAATTAAGAGTATGCTTCTTCGTGTATAATAAGGGTATTAAATGAAAAGAGGCCGTCTCATGAAGAAGTCTGAGAAGTTAGCAAAGAAGCAAGCAACCCGATTGACGAAGGAAACCGAGTTACAATTGAAGCGTGGTTTAATTCACGTTGAGTTGGTTGATTCACCAGCAGAAATCGATGCCTTTTTGGCAGAAGATAAGTAAACAATAAAGCAGACTGGGAATGTCGGTGGGTTTTAGACTACTGACGTGCCCACTAACTGCTGTGATAAAAGGTGTCTGGCTGATTTTAAGCCAGACACCTTTTATTTTGTCGGACTAATCACAAAATGAAAAGGTTTTCACAATTAAAAACCGCTTTGTAAGCGCGTTCAATTGATGTTTGTTGTAATTATTGTTCTTTATTTCACAAACTTGTGGTAAGATAAATTCAGAAAGATTTTGATTTAGAGGTAATGATAAATGGCATTAATTGCGACAAGTATTCTGAATGTGAACAACCGATTTAATAATGTTTTACGGAAGATGCGAGCAGGACAAACGATGTCTTCGATTGTCCGCGAAGAAGGATGGGCAACTGGTGTCTTGTTGCAGATGCAGACGTGGTATGAGTTTGATCACGAAGACTATATGACCGACATCCGTACGTTAGAAGCGGGTGGCGAGTTGCGTCCAATGGACTCGTTAACTGACGCCTGCAACTTATTAATGGTTTACGCAGCAACGCGCCGTGGTGATTTTGATTATAAGGATGCCTATTACAAGATGCGTCAATTAAATGCGACGTCAACAGATTACCGGGCTAATGTATTGGCAACGATTGGTCAGGTAATAGATTAACTATCAATGAAAAGGCCAGCTCAGAATTTTCTGGGCTGGCCTTTTGTTGATGTGCTAAAAATAGTGGCAGTTGATTATAGTTATTAGAAGAACCAACCATAAGGTGCCTGACGCTGTAATTGTTCGATGACTAGTTGGTGTTGGACGTTATACATTTTGGGATTATCAGCTAGCGGGACGAACGCGAGTGATAAGGTCTCATCCCCATCCGCGCGCAGTTCACCACCGGTCTGTTTAACTTCGTACAAGGTCATTGGTATTTGGGCTTGATCACCGCTTGGAAAAGTGTGGTGAAAATTTGAGTCAACGCCGATTAAGGCTGTTACCGCCACATCGATGCCGGCTTCTTCCTTAAATTCCCGAATAATCGTGGTCACCGAAGATTCGCCCAAGTTTTGCATGCCGGCAACCAAACTCCAGCCAACTTCACCATCACCACGTTTTTCCAGCAAAACTTTTGTACGTGTGGCATCGAATAGAACACCGGCGACACCTGGCATAATAATTTCATCATGGCCGATTTTTTCACGCAGTGCTTTAAAATAATTTTCCATCACCATCATAGGACCCCCGAGGTTTTAACTAAAGCTCATTGTATCATAGTGGCTGTGGCGCTTCGATTAACGTTTTTACTAGTTTGGCTGACTAACTTACTTCTGTGAATATGTTACAATAAGGGCCACAGCAACGTACAGGAGGTTGATATGACGTTTGATGAATTTGATATAGAGCTAGGGACGGTTTTGTACCTAGACGAAGTGACTGAGCGTGAAACGGCAGAAGTTGCCAAAGCCCAACGCCCGGAAGAAGACATCCACGCTGAATATGAATCAGAGCGCCGTAAGATTATGCAATCATTTTTAGTGTTTGCTGAATTACCAGCCACCGATGACATGGTGAGCCGTGCCTTGGAGAATCTGCATACGGGGTTATCAGATGGTGAACGCACCACCTTGTTGACGATTCGTAATTTGCATAATCGCGAAGCTGTTGGCAATTTTACTGAAGATGATGCTGAGGAATTAGAAGATGCCGTAGAAGCGGCGGAAGCCTACCTAATGAACCGCTTGGCGGAACTTTTTGAAGATTAAAACTGAAACAGATTGAGGAATGAGTAATGAAAGCTCTTGTTGTGCCACAACCAATTGCCAACGATGTCATGCTAGGTCAGCAAGCGTTGTTAGCTTTTCCATACGAACCAGCCGCTGATGTGGCCGAATTTTTAATGGTGTCTGGCGACGAACCATTACCGGATGAGTATACCTTAGGACTTGCGCTGGGCTACCAGTTAGGGGTTGTGACCATCAACCGCGTGACACCATCAACAGACGTGCCAGGTTTCTTTGAGTGGGAAGTTGCACCAAAAATGTTGGTTGCGCCAAAAGCGATGCACCTTGAACCAGATACATTCACGCCGGTCGCTGAAACGGATTATACCCCGTTGGAAATTGAAACAATTGGCCTGTTTGCTTGGTTGGCTGAACCACACGCAGCATTTAGTCCAGCATTACAAGCGCATGCAGATGCCCTGGTGGCCATTGGCGCGCAACAAATGCCAGCTAAATATCGTGAGATTTTGGCACAAACGGGGTCATGGCAGGAAGTTGATGCGGCGTGGGAAGATGCGCAGTTTGAACACCGAAATGCCCATATGCTGGCGCACGGTATTCCAGAGTTGGATTTCGGCCATCAACATGCAGAATTGCCTAAACTAAACCTGAAGTCGCAACACGATTCGGAATAAGGAACCAAAGAAAAACGCTGACAAATAGTCGGCGTTTTTCTGTCTAGGCACCACGTCTGAACTACGGTAGTATTAAGGTATTACATGGATTAGGGGTAGGATATGTTAACATCATTTCTGGTGCTCGAGCTAACGGCGTTGGTTACGTTAGTCTGGGCAATTAAGTTCAAGATTTCTAAACTAACAATTTGGACGTTTATTGCGGTGACGGTTCTAAATGCGATTTATGTGTATTGGCTCATGCCGGTACCAACACTCTCGCAGTTAGTGAGTCCAGTGGCTATTGAAACAACGGCTCTTGTGCTATGGACACTGTTTGCAGGTGCTTCAGCACAAGTTGTTGAACGGGTAACTAAGCGCGGCAGCCGTATTAGTTTTGCAGGATTAACCATCTGGCCGTTTGTGATTCCAATTGTCGCGTTTGTGATTTCATTAGCGGCCGGTATTTCGCAGGCAGTCACTGTGCGGCCAATGTATGATTCTGTTAAAGCAACAGTGAAAAAAGAAGCACCTTTGACGAAAGATGATCAGCCAATTGCGCTCTCAGCGCAAGCGTCACAGAACATGATGAAGAAGGCTTTTTCACAAGTGCCAGATTCATCCATGTATCGTTTGGGGGATTTGTCAGCCCAGTACATTAATGGCAAGCCTTATTACGTGGCACCAGTCGAATTCGCTGGGTTTATGTCATGGTTTATGAATCGCACATTGCCAGGATATTTCATTATTTCAGCGACTGACATTAACGATACAGCTCACTTTGTCAAAGAAAAGTTGGATTATTCTGAAACCAGCTGGTTCTCACATAATATTGCTCGCAAAATTTATATGCGCAATCCGAAGTTTGAACAAGTTGGTGAACCAATTTTGGAAATTGATAACAATGGGCAACCATATTGGGTACAAACCCTGCTGAATGTTCGTTGGGCGGGTCAGTTGGTGTTTAATGACATTCACGTGTCGTTGACCAATGCGGACACGGGTAAGACGACGGTTTATGCAACTAAAGACCTACCAAAATGGGTGGACGCTGGGGTTTCCCCAGAGGCAGCCACACGGATGAACCGTACGTATGGTAATCCATACGCCTTCAATTTCCGCCACAAGAACCAAATCAAGCCCACTGAAAACGGGTCAGAAAGTGGTGTGACACCGGTCTTTAATAACGATCGTTCAATCTCATATTTCGATGACTTTACGACGGTAACCTCGAACGCTGATTCGGATAAGGGGTACTCGTTGATTAATACGCGGACTGGTGATCTGACGTTCTACGTTGGTAAGAACGTCGGTATTATGGATTCGGATGGGGCGATGAAGGTTGCTAAGCAATTGCATCCCCAGAACAAATGGCACGGCTCAAACCCAGTGATTATGAACATTGATGGCACGCCAACTTGGGTCGTGTCGATGATGGATCAAAATGAACGTTTCCGCGAGTATGCGTACATTAAGGGGGCGGACCAAAATGTCATTGGTGAAGGGGCGAATGCTGCCGATGCCTTGGCTTCTTACCGAAATGCGCTAGCGGGTAGTGTCCAAACGGCCAGCGCCAACGATGATAGCATTAAGACGGAAACAATCACTGGAAAGGTGGCACGTGTCAATGCAAATGCGACGCTTGATGATAAACAAGTCGTTATTTTCAAGTTAGTTGATGATGACA
>NZ_KQ970390.1:260935-261576 GCF_001579105.1 Weissella sp. DD23
GATGATGACACACTCTTTACGCTGGATCCATCAAAGGCGCAGACAGCATTGTTGCTACAAGCTGGGGATGACGTTCAGATTAAGGCCAAGACAGTGAAGGGCGCCTCAGTTGCGAATGTTATTGCTTTGACGAACAAATCTTTGAAGTAAGCACGTTGGACTTGTATAATGGAAGTAACGTGTTATACAAGAGAGGTATGTCAGAATGGGCAAGGGAACCATTAAGTCAAATGACTTCGCGCGTGGGGCAGCATCTAAGGGTGCTGTAACGCGTGATCAAAAGCAGTCGGCACGTCAAGCGTTGCTAGAAAAAGCACGTGCTAAGGCGAAAGCGACGGCAACAGAAACAAAGTAGCCAAAGTGCGTCAGGATACCCTTTTTATTGGCAATCCTGGCGCGTTTTCTGTATGATAAATTGTTGACTTTAAACAAGAAGGAAGAGTGGTACTTATGGCAACATTTGCAGAACGCATGCTTGATGAATTGTCTGGTGGACAATTGGAGGATGCAAAGAAGTCATTTGCGTCATCATTGCGTTATGATGACGATGACACAGTTTACTCACTGGCCGAGGAGCTATATGGTTTGGGATTCTCAAGCCAAGCGAAGCGTGCTTACCAGAAGTTGTTGGAGAAGTATCC
>NZ_KQ970390.1:261596-264027 GCF_001579105.1 Weissella sp. DD23
GAGAAGTATCCGGATGAAGATCAATTGCGTACGGCGTTGGCCGATATTGCAATTGACGAGGATAAGACAGATGAAGCGATTGCTTATTTGGCTGAAATTTCTCCAGAGTCAAATGCTTACATTGAATCATTGTTGGTACTAGCCGACTTGTATCAGTCTGAAGGATTGAATGAAGCGGCTGAAGCGAAGTTGCGTGAAGCTTATGATTTGGCACCAGAAGAGTCAATCATTAAGTTTGCCTTGGCCGAGTTCTACTTTGCGACTGGGCAATACAACACAGCCATTCCGTTCTACCGTGAGTTGCTACAAGCCGGTGAGCGTCGCTTCTCTGGTTTGGACATTGCGTCACGAATTGGTGTGGCTTACGCACTGGTAGGTAACTTCAAGAACGCTTTGGGTTACCTTGAGCAAATCAAGACGACTGATTTGACGCCAGATGTTCGTTTCCAATTGGGAATGACATACGCGGCAGACCCTGAAACGGCCGACAAGGCGATCGACGCCCTGGAGGAATTGCAAGAAATCGATCCATCATACGCGGGGTTGTATGAACCACTTGGCCAATTGTATGAAGATACAAATGATCAAGAACAAGCGTTGATTACGTACCAGGCTGGTATCGCGGTCGACGCCTTTAACACCACGCTTTACCAACGAGCAGCAGCCGTTGCGCAAATCCAAGGAGAAGATGAAGAAGCTGATCGTATTTATCGTGAAGCACTTGAGAATAATCCAGAAGATTTGACGTTGACGATTGGTTATTCAAACTTGTTGGTTGCCATGGGTGATCACGTTGGGAACATTAACTTATTGAACGCGTTCTTGGGTGAAGACGATTCTGAAACTGATCCACAATTGTACTGGAACTTGGCACAAAGCTATACGGCTTTGGAGGACTTCGAGATGGCTACGAAGTACTGGAACGCCGCTTTGCCATTCTTCTTGGATAACATTAACTTCTTGAAGCCAGCCTACTACTACTTCCGTGAAGAAGGTGAGACGGCATTGGCTGAAGAGGCGTTGTTCAACTACACACAATTGGCACCAAACGACTACGAGATGGCCGAACTTTACGACCAACTCAAGGAAGACAAGGGCCTATAAATTTTTAGCTCATACTTTGCGGTATGGGCTTTTTTATTCACACAAACACCATGGCTACGTCACGAAGTTAAACAGTTTGTGAAGCCGAGTCTTATCGCTATTGTCTGAGTTAACTGACGTGTTAAAAATGAAGGGTAAACATGTTAGAAAAATGGAGGACTAAAGGCATGGCACATGAATTGTTACGTCGACGACATGAAACGCTAGGGGAATTGCTTGATAAAATGGATGCGTCATTGGTACGCTCACAAACGTTTGGTACCGATATGAAGTCGGACGTTGTTGAGAAGGATGATTGCTTTGAAGTCACTGCCGATATTCCTGGTGCTGATAAGGCAGACGTGAAGGTGGATTACGAAGCGGATACGTTACACATTGCGGCCACACGTCATGAAATTAAAGATCACTCAGACAAAGATGGCAATATTTTGCAATCTGAGCGTAGTTTCGGGTCAGTTGGCCGATCATACTACTTACCAAATGTGGACCGGGAAGGTATCACTGCCAAGTATAAGAATGGTGTACTCCACGTGGTGTTGCCGAAGACCGAAGTTACAAAAACATCGGGCATCAAAATTGAAGATTAAACAAAAATGATGAGAAACGCCGACCTGTTAGCAGGCCGGCGTTATTTGTGCTAATATATTTGTAATAAACTTAATGGAAACGAGGACATGCGAATGGATGCATTGCAATTGTCACGACGGTTGGCGACGGTTGCGTCGTATGTACCCGATGGTGCCCGCCTGGCTGATATTGGTTCAGATCACGCTTATTTGCCGGCAAATCTCTTGTTGAATAAGCGGATTTCATTTGCGATTGCAGGTGAAGTCGCGCAGGGACCGTTAGATAATGTGCAACATGAAATTAATCGGCATCGGTTAGGGGATGTGTTGGTGCCCCGTTTGGCTGATGGCCTAGCGGCAGTTCAACCCGAAGACTTGATTGACACGGTCACAATCGCTGGAATGGGTGGTCGCTTAATTGCCCAGATTCTAACGGCTGGCCATGCCGATGTCCAACGTTACCAGCGGCTCATCCTGCAACCTAATATTGATATTGATGTGGTACGGACATGGTTGATGGATAACGGTTACCAGCTAACCGACGAAACGGTTGTGGCTGATGATGGTCACTTCTACGAAATTTTGGTTGCGGTGCCGGGTCATGTAACTTACGATAAGCAAGCGCTACAATTTGGTCCTTATAACTTGGTTAATCGACCAGAGGCGTGGCTAGCGAAGTGGCAACGTGAATATGAACGCATTGGTGTGATTATGGCGAAGTTAGCTGATGCTAATAAGCAGGACACCCCGGCTTATCAAGA
>NZ_KQ970390.1:264267-266691 GCF_001579105.1 Weissella sp. DD23
ATGCAACGTGATATTGGGGAGGTCTTGGGAGAATGAAGGCAAAAGAATTAATTGCACGAATTGAAGCTTATGCTCCCCGCGAATTAGCTTGGGAACGCGATCCAATCGGGTTGCAACTCGGCGATCCAGAGCAAGAAATTCAGACGGTGATGACCGCATTGGACGTCCGACCAGAAGTCGTGCAAGAAGCGATTGAAAAGCACGTTGATTTCATTTTTGCCCATCACCCAATGATTTTCCGCCCGGCGAAGAATTTAGATTTGTCAGTACCGCAGAATCGGATGTATGCTGATTTGATTAAGCATGACATTGTCGTTTATGCGGCGCATACAAATTTAGATGCAGCGGCAGGTGGTATGAATGATTGGCTGGCCAGTGCCTTGCAACTGGAACAGGTTAAGCCCCTCATTCCAAATCCAGATGGCCAAACGGGTCTCGGACGAATTGGTGAGCTGGCAACACCACAAACGGTCGCAGATTATGCAACCTTTGTGCGTGACTTATTCCAAGTAGCCCATGTTCGCGTTATCGCCAATGATATGAACCGCCAGTTGAAGCGTATTGCTGTCCTTGGTGGCGATGGGGGTAGCGAATATCCGGCAGCATTGGCAGCGGGGGCTGATGCCTATGTGACAGCAGATTTTTACTACCATACCGCTCACGATGTATTGGCTGATGATTTTGTCGTGATTGATCCAGATCATCACATGGAGGCCATTGCCAAGGACAGGTTAGTCGACCTAGTGAAAACTTGGCAAACAGAAAATGGTTGGCAACTGACCGATGTCTTTGCCTCAGCGCAGAACACCGATCCTTACACATATATTTAATATAGATAAGAGGTAATAGACATGACAGAAACAGTATATCCAAACTTAATTGACCGTTTTGTGCGTTACGCAAAGGTCAACACGCGTTCAAACGAAGAGTCGACGACGGTGCCATCAGATCCAAAGGAAGTTGCTTTTTTGGCTGATTTGGCAACAGAACTAAAGGACTTGGGACTAGAAAACGTTCGTACTATGGCTGACGGTTATGTATTTGCTGAATTAGCAGCGAACACAGATGCTGATGTGCCAACGATTGGGTTTATTTCTCACGTTGATACGGCTGACTTCAACTCAGAAAACGTTAACCCACAATTCGTTGAAAACTATGATGGTCAATCAGATATCAAGTTGAACGAAGAGTACACGTTGTCACCAGCTGATTTCCCATCATTGAAGAAGTATGCGGGTCACACGTTGATTACGTCTGATGGGACGACTTTGTTGGGTGCGGACGATAAGTCTGGGGTTGCTGAAATTGTGTCAGCAGCCGAATACTTGATTGCTAACCCTGATATCAAGCATGGTAAGGTTGTGTTCGGCTTTGGCCCAGACGAGGAAATTGGTATTGGTGCCGATAACTTCCACGTGGCTGAATTCGGTGCTGATTTTGCTTACACGGTCGATGGTGGTCCATTGGGCGAGTTGGAATGGGAAACTTTCTCAGCTGCTGCAGCAACAATCAAGATTCAAGGTCGTAACGTACACCCTGGTTCAGCCAAGGACACGATGGTCAATGCGTTGCAAGTTGCCATGGATTTGCACGCAGCTTTGCCAGTCGGAGACCGTCCTGAATTGACAGAAGGTCGTCAAGGGTTCTTCCACATCTTGAAGTTGACTGGTACGCCAGAAGAAGCTGAAATGGCTTACATCATTCGTGATCACGATCGCGTTATTTTTGAGCAACGTAAGCAAATTTTGCGTGATATCGTCGAAAAGATGAATGGTGAGTTCGGTCTTGAGCGTATTAAGCTTGAGATGAATGACCAATACTACAATATGGGTGAGATTCTTAAGGATGATATGACGCCGGTAGATTTGGCTGAAGCCGCCATGAAGGCATTGGATATTAAGCCAGTTATTGAGCCAGTTCGTGGTGGTACGGATGGTTCAAAGATTACGTTCTTGGGCTTGCCTACACCAAACTTGTTTGCTGGTGGTGAGAACATGCACGGTCGTTATGAATATGTGTCAACAAAGGTGATGAACCAAGCGGTTGACACAATTTTGAAGATTATTGAATTGAATAACAAGTAATCAATGTTGATTAAAAGTCGGGTATGCCTATTAATGGCCTGCCTGGCTTTTTTTGATTGTCAATCCTTCAGCATCTTCTGGAATGGACTAGTCATGATAACGCTTACATGTTATAATTAGTCCAATAAATTGGATGATATCCATTGCAAACAGGGAGCACATGAAATATGGCAAAAACATTGGCAATTAACGCGGGATCTTCTTCATTGAAGTTTCAACTACTAGATATGCCGGCCGAAACGGTCATCGCGAAGGGACAAGTTGAACGAATTGGCTTGCCTGAGAGTGTCTTTACAATGAAGTTTAATGGGGAAAAAACTGAAATTGTGCGCGATATTGC
>NZ_KQ970390.1:266765-267619 GCF_001579105.1 Weissella sp. DD23
CCGTTGCATAATCCAGCGAATGCGACGGGAATTGAAGTGTTCCAAGAACTCTTGCCCGACGCGGTTTCAGTCGCGGTGTTTGATACGGCATTCCACCAGACGTTGCCTCGTGAAAACTATTTGTACCCATTGCCATACGAGTACTACACGAAGTATGGGGCACGTAAGTACGGGGCGCACGGAACTTCACATCGCTATGTCGCTGAACGCGCAGCTGATATGATGGGCAAGCCATTGTCAGAGTTAAAGCTGATTACGTTGCACTTAGGTGCTGGGGCATCGATTACGGCAATTAAAGATGGTAAGTCATTTGATACCTCAATGGGCTTCACGCCATTGGCTGGTTTGATGATGGCGACGCGTTCAGGTGACGTTGACCCATCTTTGATTTACTACATTCAAGAGCGTGAGGGTCTTTCAAACGCTGAAATGTTGCGTATTTTGAACAATAAGTCAGGGTTGCTTGGCGTTTCGACGTTGTCGTCAGACATGCGTGACTTAGAAGAAGTGGCTGATACAAATGAACACGCAAAGTTGGCACTTGATATGTTCTTGAATCGTGTGGTGCGCTACCTTGGCCAGTACACATTTGAAATGGGTGGTGTTGATGGTATTGTCTTCACAGCTGGTATCGGTGAGAATGCCGCTAATGTGCGTGAGGATATTATTGCGCGTCTAAAGTTCCTTGGCATTGAAATGGATAAGGAAGCAAACAATGTTCGTGGTGTAGAGCGTATTATCTCAACACCCGAATCAAGTGCAACTGTGTTGTTAGTCCCAACCAATGAAGAACTAGAAATTGCCCGTGATGTTGAACGTCTTAAGGCACAAGCAGGCAAGTAAAATTTAAGGTT
>NZ_KQ970390.1:268508-279354 GCF_001579105.1 Weissella sp. DD23
TCATGTGACGCCATTTGATAAAATGAGGGCCTCAGCCAATCGAACAAACGTCTTTGACGGCCAGTTTGAAGAAATCCGGACAACTAAAATGAAGTAAACCTTAATGAGACGACAAGAAAACGTTCAGGTGCTAGGCGCATCTGAACGTTTTTTGTACAATGGAACTATTGATTTAAACGAGGTGATAGCATGCAACAATGGTGGCAACGAAAATTTGTTTTAGGCGCTGGGTTAATTGGCGCGATTATTTTAATGTTAGAGAGTGTTATCGCAACATTTGTTTGGCCCACGTATAAATTAGCGAAATACCCATTAGCGGTGCTGACTGCCCCGGATGCGATGTATGCAAGTGGCTTTCACGGGTTAGAGTTAGTGGCGGGGCTATTAATATTATTAACTTTGGTTGCTGTGTGGCGTTTTGCCCGATATGAGCAAGACAAAACGTTGTCTGCAGCAATGCAACAATTATTGATTGTCTGGTTAGCAGCCGTGATTTTACAGTTAGTTTGGCCGTTGAATTCGATCACAGAGGCAGTGTTAGCACGTGGCGTAATTGTCCGTGATGTTGTGTTTGGTGGCTTGGTGATTGTACTTATTTGGTCGCTCTGGCGCGTTGCGATTGCTAGTGTGCGCCGCGAAATGGATTCTTTAGCTAATGGGTTGAAGTTGCTAACAATTCTTTTCGGTTTGTTTCATGTCTTGCAATTTGTTGTGCCACTATTAGGCTGGCCATTGGCAGGGTTCTTTGATGTCTTAGCACTTGATGTCTTAGCAGCTGGTTTTGGCCTAATGAGTTGGTATTTTATGCGCTTGGCGGACTGATGATCTCTGGTAATCAGGTATCGTGACAGAAGTGTGCCTTTTTTCAACCGCTCAAAATTCAGGGTGCTATACTTTAATTGTTGAAAGAGATGAAACAATTAAATTGAATGAATTCAGACAAAATCTGAAGGAGGAAGAAATCATGTATTTGACAATTACTGATGCTGCATTGGAGAAGATTAACCCTATTTTGAAGGCCGAGCCTGGTCGCCGTTTGGTGATGATGTATGAAGATGGTGTGTCACCATATTCACACCACGGTGAGGTTGCCATGCAAGTTTCATTCGTGTTTGCCATTATTCGTGAGGACCAACCTTTGTTACCATGGTTCGACGAAACAATCGATTCAAACATCGGACCATTGCCAATCAAGGGTTACTCAAAGGACTACATGATTCCTAACATGGTTTTGGATGTTAAGAAGTTTGGCGGGGTTGTGTTGCGCGGAGATTCAGGTGTCATTGATGATACGCCTGAGATTCGTGACGAAACAGCTACTGTGACAGATTAATTAAACTCATAAAAGCCACCAATCCTGATTCAAGAGCTGAGGATTGGTGGCTTTTTAAGTATCCTGTGGATTTATTTAACGTTTGTTGGGCGACTAAAAATGCGTCAAGTAAAATTACTTGTCACTTTTTTGGTCAAAACACTTGATATTTGCGAACAAACTGTGTAATATAATTATTTGTAATTTACTAGCTATATTGTAACGGCGCAAGCTTGGGGATTAGCCCAATGCAGCTAATCCTGTCGTTCAAATTAGTGGTGAGGGGCACCTCACAAATTAAATTCAAGGAGTTATGTTAATGCGCATTAACATTTTGTTAGAAGCCGCCGAAACTGGTGAGCGTATCTACCTAACTTCTAAGAACCGTCGTAACACACCAGACCGCTTGGAGTTGAAGAAGTACTCTCCAAAGTTGCGTCGTGTTACTGTGTTCAAGGAGGTTAAGTAATCATGGCTAAGAAGTCAAAGATCGCTAAGGCTAAGAAGATTGAAGCAACTGTCGAGAAGTACGCTGAGAAGCGTGCTGCCTTGAAGGCTGCTGGTGACTACGTAGGTTTGTCAAAGTTGCCTCGCAACGCCTCACCTGTACGTATGCACAACCGTGATAAGATTGATGGACGTCCTCACGCTTACATGCGCGAGTTCGGAATGTCACGTTTGAACTTCCGTCAATTGGCACACAAGGGCTTGATCCCTGGTGTTAAGAAGGCTTCTTGGTAATCTGCATTTTACCTTAAGTCTTAAAGAAAGCATCTACGTTTGACGTAGATGCTTTTTTTTACGCCATTATGGTATGATTTAGAAAAATCGGAATGGTAGGCTAAAGAGATGAATAATGATGTTGAAGTGATGCTATATGTGACGGATGTGGACCGGGAGGCGAAATTCTGGCAATCGGTGGGTTTTGTCGAGCGTGATCGCCAAGATATGGGAGCGACAGAAATGGTGCAAATGGCGCCTAGTGAAGATGGCGCTTTTGCGTTTAACATTTTTGATTTGACGTTTATTAAAGAAAATTCCCCTGAGGTAGCAGATAATGTGCCATCAGTGATGTTGCATTCCGACGATATTGAGACTTTGTACGAAAAAATGCAAAGTCTAGGGATTGAGACAGGGGAACTAGTTGAGATGGGACTGCAAAAAGTCTTTAATTTCGCCAATCCAGACGGCTTGTACTTTGGAGTGTCGGGCATCTAATATAAGTTATGCCCTTAACTATTAATGCCAAATAAGTAAAATTTAATACATTATTAATACGTTTTCCGAAATAAAAGAGTAGAATGACGTTAGTATCTAATTTTAGTTGAGGTGTATTGCAGAGATGTTAGAAAAAACTGTTTTAAGTAAGCTTTTAGCAAATGCCTTTGACATGCCAGTTATGGTGACATACTGGGATGGCAAGACTGAAAACTATGGCGAGGGCCTTCCAAAGGTCCACATTAAGTTAAATAAAAAATTGGATATGAAGACGCTGGCTAAAATGCCAACGTTGACTTTGTCTGAGGCTTATATGAGTCGTGACATTGAAATTGAAGGTAGTATTCAAGAATTGATTGCGTCGGCTTATCGTAAGTCAGGTAGTTTTCTAACGAACCAAAGTGGGTTTAAGGGAACTTTGACGAAGATGATGCACGGCCACGATAAGCAATCATCTAAGGAAGATATTCATAGTCACTATGATATCGGAAATGATTTCTACAATAAGTGGCTAGACAAGACGATGACCTATTCAGCTGCTTATTGGGCGCGTGATGATATGACGCTTGAAGAAGCGCAAGTTGCCAAGGTGCACCACATCTTGGATAAGTTGCATGCTGAACCTGGTAAGAAGTTATTGGATATCGGTTCAGGGTGGGGAACGTTGATTATTACGGCCGCCCAAGAGTATGGCTTAGATGCCTATGGTGTGACTTTGTCTGAAGAGCAATATGCCCTAACGCAAGAGCGTGTTAAGGAATTGGGTCTTGAAGATAAGGTGCACGTCATGTTGATGGATTACCGTGATATCAAGGATATGCAATTTGACTACATTACATCAGTCGGTATGTTTGAGCACGTTGGAAAAGAGAACCTTGGTGAGTACTTTAAGAAGGTTGCTGAGTACCTAGTGCCTAATGGACGTGCATTGATTCACGGTATCACAGGACAACACTATGGTGCTGGTGTCGATCCGTTTATCCAAAAGTATATCTTCCCAGGTGGTTATATTCCAAACATTGCTGAAAATGTGACACACATTATGGAAGCTGGTTTGCAAATGGATGATATTGAGCCATTGCGACGCCACTACCAAAAGACGTTGGAAGCGTGGACGGCAAATTACCACAACGTGTATGACGAGACGATTGCTGAGCATGGTGAGCCATTTGCTCGGGCATGGGACTTGTATTTGCAAGGTAGTGCGGCGTCATTTGAAGCGGGTAACATTGACGTTATTCAATTCTTGATGACAAAGGGACCTGCAGGGCAAGGGTTGCCAATGACGCGTGCATTCATGACAGCGCGAGAAGCTTAATAATATGATTTAACAAGAGACACTTAGCTTTAGGTTAAGTGTCTTTTTTGTGACAAAATTACACTTATATATCGTAAGCGATTACATAAAACGATTCGCTTTCTCCTTACAAAACAAAAGTAATATGATAGATGCTGAGTTTTCAAGGAGAGAAAAACAATGCGATTCATTAAAGTTGTACTTGCAACGTCACTGACAGTGGCTTCACTGCCGTTTGGGCAGTCTGTGCACGCTGTGACTTGGGAGTACAGTAATTTAGATTCACAAGGCGAAGTAGTGGCCTATTCTGCCGATTACCCCGCGCAAACAGCTCAAGCGGCTGCCTATTGGAATAGTTTAGCTGGCGCAACTGTTGTTCAGGTTACAAGCGATCCAGCTGCGGCGACTGTTAAAGTTGAAAAACAAGAGACGGCAACAGGGGATTCCGATCCAAACGTTGCGTTAACATATGCGCCTGATGGGATTACAGATGTTTATCCAGCTCGAATTGCGACGCAAGGGGTTGATTTACAAACGGTTATTACCCATGAAATGGGGCATTCGTTAGGGTTGAATCATGATTCAAATTCAACCTTGATGGCCCCAGCGGGCGGCCAGTTGGGTGGTCAAGCGCATGATTATGAAGCCTTAAAGGCAGATTTGGCATCACACGGATGTGAAATTGATAATGCAGCATTTGATGCACCGCAGTCTACATCCGTCGCAGAAAGTTCGGCGGTAACAGAATCAGCGTCGGTTAGTGCACCCGTATCATCGGCAATAACAAGTGACCGGGCGATGTCATCGACTAAGAACCGTGCGTCATCTGCAATGACCGTCGCTACTGAGTCAACGGCAACAAGTAAGGCGGTAGTGTCCGCTGCGGCAACGTCATTGAGTCGTGCGACAAGCGTCTCTGAGGCAAGTTCAAGTCAAAGTAGTCAATCATCTGTCTCGACACCAGAACGCATTACAGCGAAGACATTGGCTTCTGAGAGCAAGACAACAACATTGCGTCAAACGGTAGCAGATACAACAGCTGTCGTAAAACAAACGGTAGTTGAAGTGGTCGCAGTAATGGTTGCGGCTGTTGCGGGTGTGACAGCCGCTATTGCGCGCTTTCAACGGCAACATATTGATCGTTAAAGATTGATACATCGATCAGGTTGATAAAAAGAAATAAAAACGGCATGTCAGTTTTTTAAGGCATGCCGTTTTTGCGCGTTTGATAGTATCGCAAGTGGCAACTCATTGATATGATAGCGCTATCAATCATAGGAGGTGCTCCAATGTTCTTAGCTTGGCGTGAAATTAAAAAAGAGAAAATGCGATACGGGCTAGTTATCACGGTCGTCATGTTAATTAGTTACCTCGTCTTTGTGCTCTGTGCATTGGCGATGGGACTAGCACGTGAAAATACAGTGGCAATCGAGAGCTGGCAAATTAAATCAGCCGTAATGACACGGGATGCAAATGGTAATGCTGGTCAATCCTTGTTAACTGAGCAAGAAGCGCGGTCATTACAGCAAAAGCGTGGCGCAGCAATTTTAGGAATTACGCCGACAACGATGAAACGTGCCGGACATCGTGAGTCAGTCCAGTTTATTGGGTTGCATGCAAATGAATTTGTGAAGGACCGGTTGCAAGTTGTTAGTGGTCGGCTGCCACAGCATGCGGACGAAATTGCTGTTGATACGACGTTAAATCATGCACGGTACCCCCGCCACGAGACGGTGACATTAGGCTTATCAGCAACGCGTTATAAGATCGTTGGCTATGTCGCCCAAGCGCAGTACAATATGGCACCGGTTGTTTACGGTGATTTAGAAGCTTGGTCTTCAATCAAGGGTGTTTCAAATGATTATGCAGGAAGTTTAGCCGTTTATCGCGAGGATGCGCCGAATGTACCGCGTGAATTAGTGAACTATTCAACGAAGCAACTCATTGATAAACTACCTGGGTATGTGGCACAAAAAGCCACGTTTGGCTTGATGATCGGCTTTTTGGTTATCATTTCGATGATTATTATGACAATCTTCCTATATATTTTGACGATTCAAAAATTGCCTAATTTGGCGGTCTTACGTGCGCAAGGCATACCAAACCGTTTTTTGACTCGCAATACACTCTTCGAAACAGGAGTAATTGTGATGTCGGCGGTGGTCATTGGGGGTGGATTGGCCGTGATGACCTTAACCCTATTACCAGATACTGTGCCGGTGTATATCAGTTGGCCTGTTACGGGACTAATTGCGCTAGGGCTGTTGCTGACGGGGCTGTTAGGAACCATCGTACCAATTCGGTTGATTAGTAAAATTGACCCAGCAAGTGTGATTGGAGGGTAATCATGACAAAGGAAGTGTTAGCAGTTCGCCATGTAACAAAACGGTTTGGCCAGGGAGAAAATCAAGTCGTGGCGTTACAAGATGCGTCGATGTCAGTCCGTGCGAGTGAAGTTGTGTTGATTATCGGTCCTTCGGGATCTGGTAAGAGCACGCTCTTGACGATTTTAGGAGGGTTGCAAACACCGACTGAAGGTGAGGTGCGCTTGATGAACGAAGATTTACAAGCATTAACGCAACGCGATTTAGAGAAACTACGACTTGATAAAATTGGCTTCGTTTTACAAGCATACAATTTGGTGCCTTATTTGACGGTTGCCGATCAATTTAAGTTGGTTGATCAGGTAAAGAAAACGCCTAATGTAGCTGAAAAAACGTTTGAGCGTATTTTAAGACGTCTGGGTATCGTGGCCATGACGCACCGATATCCAGACGAATTGTCAGGTGGTCAAAAGCAACGGGTGGCGTTGGCACGGGCGCTATATGCGGATCCAACAATTATTTTGGCTGATGAACCGACAGCTGCGTTAGATAGTGAGCGGGTAAACGAGGTCGGTCAACTGCTGGCTGAAATTGCACACCAACAGCATAAAGCAGTTGTTGTGGTGACGCACGATATCCGATTACAGGAGTTTGCAGATCGGACGTATGAAATTGTCGACGGTCGCTTATCAGAAAAGAGTTGAGGCACTTACTTTTGCCCACTTGACGGCGCCAAGAGAAGCTTAGTAACATATGAGCATGAGAAAATTACAAGGAACCACCATTTGGTATGGCATCGCCTTTTTGATCATGGCGGTGCTTTTTTATTCGAGTAGTCAAACCTATGCCCAACAGAGTCAAATTGGTACGTTGCACCATGTGTTGGCAAACGAACCCTTAAAGGATGTTTTCGCTCAGTTCCCGATTCATTACGGTGGGGATGTGACGGACGCATCGCAAAATTATTTTAAATATGTTGAGTTTTTTTATGCGTAAGTTTGCGCATTTTAGCACTTACTTTATTCTTGGAATGGCTTGGTACATGGCTATTCATAAACAACTCGGTAATTGGTTCATTGCTGCTTTCATTGCGTGGCAGGCTGCAACGGGGTATGCTGGCCTGGATGAATTCCATCAGTCTTTGACGGGTGGTCGGTCACCAATGTTTGCGGATGTGATGCTTGATAGCGCTGGCGCGTTAACGGCGGTTATTTTGACTGTTGTCATACAAGCGATTTGGCGTCGAATTCACGCTTGAACGGAAAGGGAAACTCCCTTAATATAAGAGTATGAGAACAAGAGACAGTAATAAAATAAAAGCATTAGAAGATGCGACATATGACCTCGTTGAAGAAGCGGGTATTGCGAATTTTAGTATTAATAAATTGGCTAAGCGAGCAGGTGTTTCGGTTGCCACAGCTTACATCTATTACGCAAATAAAGCAGATTTACTGGGGCAGCTATTTGAAAAAGTTCAGACATTGTTAGTGGGGAGTATTGCGGTGCCTGACGATGACCAGACACCACAAGAACAATTCGAAGTCGTGATGCGAGCGTACGCACAAACATTTGAGCAGCATCCCAAGCAAGTTGCCTTTATGGCAACGTTGGTAGCGAATCCAGAATTCCTGCCAACGGAGATTCAGGGGGAAGGATCTTTGCTGGGACCGGCAATGTTAACTGTTATTAAGCGCGCATACCAGCAACAACTATTGATGACGGCTAATGTGGATATTATTGTTGCGCAGTCATTGCAACCGATGCAGTGGTTATTGCAATCGCGTTTGCGTAATGGGTTAACAGTTTCTAATGATGAATTAACTGAGTTGATTGCGTTAGCATCGCGGGCACTATTTAAATAATAAACCTTAAGAAAGCCGACTTTGATTGTCATCAATCAAGGTCGACTTTTTGTATCAGGTTAAATATTATGAATTCGCTTACTTTTCCGATATACTAGATAATGTAATTGATTTTGAGAGCTCAATTATATCTAAACAATCGCATATTTCCACGGGAGGAAAGATTTTATGACAACGTATGATTATGATGTGTTGTATATCGGTAGTGGCCACGGTACATTTGACGGGGCAATTCCGTTGGGAGCGAAAGGGAAGAAGGTTGGTGTTGTTGAACAGGATTTGGTCGGTGGAACCTGCCCAAATCGTGGCTGCAACGCAAAAATTGTATTAGATTCACCAGTGGCTTTCCAACGCCATATGGAAGATGTTCACGGCGTTGTGACAGGTGACGTTAAGATTGATTGGCCTGCTAATCAAGCGCACAAGCACGATGTTATTGATGGTTTGCCAGCATTCATCCAAGGTTTGTTGGATTCAACTGATGTTGATGTGTTGTTTGGTCGTGGAACGTTGGCAGATGCCCACACAGTGATGGTTAATGGTGAGGCTAAGACGGCAGACAAGATTGTCATTGCGACAGGATTGCGTCCAAACCGTCTGACAATCCCAGGTGCAGATTTAGCGCATGATTCTTCAGATTTCTTGAATTTGAGTGACATGCCAAACCGAGTGACAATTATTGGTGCGGGTTATATTGCAATGGAATTTGCAACAATGGCAAATGCTGCTGGTGCAGAAGTCACTGTTTTGATGCGCGGCACACAGGCACTCCGCGCTTACCACCAACCGTTCGTAGAACAAATCATTGCTGATTTGACATCACGTGGCGTTGTATTCGATCGTGACACACAAGTTGATGCTATTGTGCAGGGCGCAGATGGCCTAGTTGTGCGTGGTGCTGATTTGGCGGTTGAAACAGATTGGGTCTTAGACGCAACTGGCCGTATTCCGAATGTCGAAGAGCTTGGCTTGGAAACAGTTGGCGTTAGTTATAATGCAAAGGGAATTGTCGTTGACGATTACTTGCGGACGACGGTACCAAATATTTATGCGTCAGGTGACGTGATTGATAAGGTACAACCTAAATTAACGCCAACGGCCATTTTTGAGTCACTTTACCTGATGCATACGTTTGCCGGTGAAACGACAGATCCAATCGTGTATCCAGTAATTCCGTCTGTTGTCTTTACGTCACCACGTTTGGCACAGGTTGGGGTAACGGTGGCTGAAGCTGAGGCTAATCCTGAATTGTACACGATGGTCCAAAATCACATTCCAGATGATTGGTACCGCCAAGTTGATCAAGAAAAGATTGGTGACAACATTTTAATTTTTGATCAAGCACACAAGCTGGTTGGTGCAACGGAAGTGTCACATAAGGCAGATGATGTCATTAATGCTTTGTTGCCAGCCATTGAGTTTAAATTTGGTCAAGCTGAAATTGAGCGTATGGTACATTTGTTCCCATCAATTGCATCGTCTGCATGGGGCCAATTGTAATTAGTAATTAAAAATTTGTTCTGATAAAAAAGACCCCGTTGCTGGTTAGGCAACGGGGTCTTTTAGTACCATACATTTCTGTAAATGGTAGGTACAATCGCTTGGTGTATCGCAACAGCAAACAACAATTTGTTTTGTAAAAGTGTTCTGCTAGTTCGTGTAGTTGTTTATAGCACGATGCATCAAGTTTATTCTATGAGATTGGTTTAAAAGGTTAATTTGGTATAAATGAATTCAGTCTTACAATAGGGTGATGATTTCCATCAAAATTGGCACCACGATCACGAATAAGACTGTTGACGTTGTGACAACGTTTGTTGCATATTCAACATCACCCTTAGCTTCACCTACTAGGATTGGCAAAACAGCTAATCCAGGGGCGGCCGCTTGGATAATTAACGTTCCTTGCTCGACAGAAGGGATCGTCATATTGTGCTTGAACATCATCATGACAACAATCATGACGGCAGGCGCAAAGACGAAACGACCGAGTAAGGCAACGATGGTATCACGGTCAAAGTGGATTGACTTCAATCCAGCGTCGGCCAAGACGATACCAATGTAAATCAATGACAGTGGCGTAACGACACCGCCGACCATTGAGAAAGTCTTATCAACAAGCGTTGGTAATGGCAAATCAAGTAGCAACCAGATCAAGGCAACGATAAACCCAAGCAATGGGGCAGGTAACAACTTTTTCCAGTTAAACTTTTGCGCAACGTCAGACTTTGGTCCGTCATTTGAAACGAAGAAAATACCAATAGCCCACGTTGAAACGGTGTTTGCTAGGTAGTAAACCAGGAAGAATGACAATGAATGGTTACCAAACAAGGCCAAATTCAAAGGCAATCCAATAAAAATCGTGTTTGCATTAACAAACATGTTAATAAACGTACCACGACGGCCTTCGCGAACCTTCAAAATCTTTGTTAACAGCCAAGCTACCAAGTAACCAAAAGCAAAAGAAATAATAACAAAAATCAGTGATCCAGAAAGGGATAGTAACTTTGAGCGGGTCAAGTTGTCCAAAACACCTACGAAAATGTTTAAGGGCAATGCGACCTTCATAATCAAAAATTCAATATCGTGCTTGAATGAGTCTTGAAACTTACCGCCGTTGCGGAGGAAGAAACCCAAAGCAATCACGAAAATAATCTCAACAACAGATGAGATTGAAGTTAGCAATGCAGACATCTTAAATGACTCCTATGTGCGATTAGTATTCAGGCGTCCATTGAGCAGCCTTAACAGCAGCTTCAACGTCGTCGATTTCAACTTGATTCAAACCTTCAGCAATTGCTTGCTTAGCCACAGCAACCGCAACACGGAATGA
>NZ_KQ970390.1:279425-280503 GCF_001579105.1 Weissella sp. DD23
CACCGGGTTGTGAGGCATCAACCATACCACCCAAAGCGTGGGCAGCAGCTGAAATCATACCATCTGACAAAACCTTAGCCCTAGCAACAATCGTACCCAATCCCAAACCAGGGTAAACCAACATGTTGTTAGCTTGTCCAATTTCGTAAGTGACACCGTTTGAAGCCGTAACAGGGTCAACAGGCACACCGGTTGCAACCAATGCCTTACCATCTGACCACTTGATCAAATCATCTGGCATTGCTTCGTGCAACTTCGTAGGGTTTGACAATGGGAAGATCTTTGGGTGATCCGTGTTAGCAACCATTGCTTCAACGACTTCCTTAGTAAATGAACCAGGGTTAGTTGACGTACCAACCAAAACAGTTGGCTTAACAGCCTTAACAACTGACAACAAGTCCGTCAACTCGTCAGCGTTCTCAAATTCTGAACGTGAACGGGCGAATGGCTTTTGCTCAGGTGTCAACGTTTCGTCATCGTCGAACAACAATCCTTGACGGTCAACCATGTAGAAGTGCTTACGAGCTTCTTCTTCTGACAAACCTTGTTGCATAAACTCAGCCAAGACACGGTTAGCAATACCCGTACCAGCTGAACCACCACCGTACGTCAAGTACGTTTGTGACTTGATGTCTTCACCAGTAATAGCCAAGGCACCCAAAACAGCTGACGTCACAACGATTCCAGTACCTTGAATGTCATCGTTAAACGTTGGCCAGTCATTCTTGTACGTGTTCAAAATCTTCGTTGCCGTTGAACGACCGAAGTCTTCGAAGTGCAAGTACATCTCTGGGAACAATGATTGCGCCGTCTTAACGAATTTATCAATGAACTCAAAGTATTGGTCACCACGAACACGTTCGTGACGGTTTCCCAAGTATAGTGGGTCTGCCAACAATTCCTTGCGGTTCGTACCAGCATCAACAGAAACTGGCAAAACTGAGGCAGGGTCGATACCCGCGGCAGCTGTGTAAACCATCAACTTACCAACGGCAATATCAACACCTTGAACCCCCCAGTCACCGATTCCCAAGATACCCTCAGCATCGGTAGCAACCAATAACTTAATGTCACGGCC
>NZ_KQ970390.1:280523-282230 GCF_001579105.1 Weissella sp. DD23
AATGTCACGGCCATCAGCAGCGTTCTTCAACGTTGCTTCGATGTTCTCTGGGTGGTTGATGTCCAAGAATGCAGCGTTCTGTGGGTTAACGAACAATGCTGAATAGTTCTCAATCGTGTCGGCAATTGTTGGATCGTAGACAACGGGCATGAACTCAGCGACGTGTTGATCAACCAAGTAGTAGAACAACGTACGGTTCGTGTCGAACAACGTTGAAAGGAAAATACGCTTTTCAACGTCATTAACCTTTGTTAGATATTGGGCATAAGCTTGGTCAGCTTGCTCTTGAATCGTTTGAACGTGGGCTGGCAACATACCAGTCAAGCCAAATTCTTCGCGTTCTGCCTCAGTGAAGGCAGTCCCCTTATTTAGGAAGGGGTTATTCAAAATTTCTTGTCCACGCATGTGTAAACATCTCCCTACAAAAAATAAATAATAAATTCTCAACGCTGACAACCTTACGCCTTATAAAAATATATAGTCAAATAACCATGGTATAATAAAAATAATTTATAAGCGTAGGGGATTTCGGATGAATTTGAAAGATTTAACTTATTTTGCGGCATTGGCAGAGCAAAAACAGTTTACGGCTGTATCTGAACAATTTGGGGTGACCCAACCAACGATTTCATATGCGTTAAAACGTTTGGAAGAGGAGTTCGAATCGGCACTGATCGTCCGAGATACCACTAAAAAATCGGTTGTCCTGACAAAAACCGGTCAGTTGGTTTATGAACTGGCAGTCAAAATTAGGCGAGAAATTGCTTTTACAAAGGAAGAGGTTGCATTACAGTCAATTGAGAAATTACGTTTTGGGTTGCCACCGATTATTGGTATGTATTACTTTCGAGATTTACTTAAAAAATTGGGCGTGTTAGAACTATTACCCTATTTGGAGACGGTTGAAATGGGGAGTGCTGACTTGATGTCGCAAATTAAGACAGGCCAGTTAGATTTTGGCATGGTTAGTTCAGTCGATCCGATACGTATTAGCGGGGTGACGGCAACCAAAATTGCCTCATTTCCATTTGTGTTTGCGACTGGCGATGCGACGAAACCGGACAGTATGTATTTCGATGAAATCGGGGCTGAGGAATTTGTTATGCTGGATGAAGGGTTTGTGCATAGCCGTATTTTTAAACGGTTAACCGAAATCAGCGACACGCATCCGAAAATTCTGTTTCAAACCTCAAACCCTGAGACGTTGAAAAATGTGTTGCGAGATGGTGTGGGGATGAGTTTTATTACGGCTTTGGCACTAACGCAAAATGCAACCGGGCTAAAGCAGATTGATATTTTGGACGTCGATATGCCAACTTTTGATATCTATTTATTGTCACGGGATCGAGCTGAAGTGGGGCCAATGTCACAAGCAATTTTGCGGGTCATTCGTGATGAGTGGCAATGTTAAGACTTGAAATGCCCTTTTTACAACACTTCTGGCCTTCGTTTCGTTAATATAATTGTATTAACTAACGAAGAGGCGAATGATATGTATGAAGGTAAAGTAATTTTGGTCGCTGGCGGGACAGGCGCGGTCGGCGAAGGAATTGTAAAGTACTTAGCCGAAAATGGCGCTACCGTTCTGGTGCCCACTCGCTCTGAAGACAAGGCGCTTGACGCGCTGGGGTATGTTGACCAACCATACCGGAAGAATGTCTTTTACTTATTTGGCGATATTTCGGATGAAGCAGATGCACAAAAGAT
>NZ_KQ970390.1:283434-285685 GCF_001579105.1 Weissella sp. DD23
GTCATCAGGTTTTTTTGATTATTTTTTAAATTTAACCTTTGCGTTCACGCGTTGCGCTTGCTTGAAATACTTCGTCATGACGTGGCTGACGGTTCCCCAGTGATAGAACAAGAGAGAGCCAACAATAATTACCACGAAATCAAATGGGTAATGGATCCAATTTTGACCGTTGAATTCCTTCGACCCAATATAAGACATAATCGAAATGAAAATCAAGTAGCCAATCATCCAGAAGCTACCTTCAAAGGCACGCTTCGTTTTATTGAAACCATTGCGCCATTCGTAGTAGAAATAGAATGGTAGGCCAAGCAAGATAACCAAAATCACTTCTACAGTGGTAGGCCACATTGCCCAATACGTTGCTAATGAAGCAAGAACGAATGACAGAGGTGCCATAAACTTAAGAATTTTACCACGGAATGGACGGGTGAATTCGGGCGCCATTTTACGCAATGAGATAACCGTTACTGGTCCAGTCAAGTAAGCAATCAAGGTTGACGTTGAAATAACGCTGGCCAACGTTCCCCATGAACGGAAAATTGAGACCATCAGCATACTCAAAATGGCATTAACAACCATTGCGATACGGGGCGTACCGTATTTATCGTTGATTTTTCCGACGAATTTTGGAATGTGGTTATTGGTTACCATGGCAGCCAATGTACGACTTGAAGAAGCGACGAATGATACGCCGGTTCCAAATGGTGACACAAAAGCGTCCATATATAGCAAAACAGACAGCCAGTGAATGCCTAGTAGAATAGCTAGATCAGCGAATGGTGAGGCGAAGTTAATGCCGTGCCAACCATTTGCTGCAATCATGTCAGGCTTCAATGCGGTAATAAACGTACTCTGTAGCAGAATGTAGAGTACACCACTAATCAATAGTGAATAAGTAATCCCACGTCCAATATTACGCTTGGGGTTTTCGATTTCACTTCCCATGTTAATAACGGTTTGGAACGCATTAAATGAGAAGATAATACCAGATACTGTCGTGGCAGCAAAGATTGGTGCCGTGCCATATGGCATAAATTCATGTAGTGATGACCCGTAATTACCAGGATGGAATCCTGATAAAGTTAACATGATGATTGTTAATAGTGGGACACCAATTTTGAAGACAGAAATAAGACTTGTAAAGTTTGTGAGCAATTCGACTGACCAATAGTTCAATAACGTGAACACGACAATAAAGAAGAAAACGGCTAATAACCCTTCGTTTGTAATCGTGCCATTGGCCATGAAACTCTGTGTCCATTTTGCCCAGGACCAAGGCCACGAGCTCATATATTGCACAGCGGCAACTGATTCAATTGGAATTAGCGTAATGAGCGAAATCCAATTAGCCCATGAAGCGATGAATCCTAACAATGAGCCGTGAGTGTATTGTGCGTATTTACTCATCCCCCCAGATTGCGGGAACATGGTTCCCAATTCGATGTAGTTATAAGCGATTGCACCGATAACGATACCACCGATTACCCAGGAAATAATGGCTGCTGGTCCGGCGACTTGGGATGCTTCCCAGGCACCGAAGAGCCAACCTGACCCGATCAATGAACCTAATCCAAGCATGACTAGCTGGAATAGGCCGATTTTTTTGGTCTTTTTTGAATTTTTCATGTGACCTCCTCGTACATGTACGAGAACTAGCTTATCAAAAAATCACATAAAAATCTAATTTTGGGACTTAAAAAGACCGGTTTGTTGGACTAGACCGGTCTTTTAGTATGTATTTACATTAAGCAGGATCATCCTCACGCCAAATTAAATCGAATACGACGGTTATTAGAGGTCGTACGATAAATAATAATAAGGGAATTGCGAAAAATAAGGTGTGGGCCCATTGAATGAAGTATGACAGAACCAAATGCTGTGAATCGTAATGATGTGACATATACAGGCCGTAGAAGGACATGACTGACACATTACCAGTTACGATGAAAATAGCCATAGAGTGCCGACGAGGGACGAGTTCTGAAAACCATTTGGGCAAGATGTTATGTAGTTTAATCACTAGTGGCAATGTAACGTTCTCTTTCAGCAAAGTGGCTAAAATGAACGTTAACGGGACAATGGTTAGGGTAGCTAAGATGGTACGTCGATGCCAGCCTGCTACCCATGTCCCATTCCAAATACTAATAATTGTGACCATTGTTAACGTCGTGACGATGCCGACGATAAATGATCGTTCAAAAAACCGCTTCATAAAATTCCTCCATACAAATAATTAGTATTACTTTAAAGT
>NZ_KQ970390.1:285959-287792 GCF_001579105.1 Weissella sp. DD23
CAACCCTGTCCGAAAAGCGTGGCTTGCTTGTCGGGTGTCATTTTGCTATTCTGTAGGTTAGTGGTTCGTAACCATCCCACTCAAAAAAACTAGGAGAATTGAAGATGGAAACAAAAAAGAAGTCTTTTTCAGCTCGTGATATATCCCTGATTGCCGTTATTGCTGCGCTTTATGCCGTGGCGACGGTGGCGCTACCATTTGCATCGTATGGTCCATTCCAGTTGCGCTTTTCAGAAGGGTTTAATCACCTGGTGGTTTTTAACAAGCGCTATATCATTGCACTGACAATTGGTGTATTTATCGCTAACATTTGGTCGCCGTATGGCATTGTTGATATGATCGTTGGAACAGCTGGAACGTTAGCAATGACGACGATGTCATACTTTGCGACACGCAAGGTAAAAAGCGTTGTGAAACGTTTAGCGATTAGTACGATTATTGATGCCTTGATGATGTGGGTCGTTGCTGCAGAGTTATACTTTATGGCGAAGACACCATTCTGGGCAACATTTGCTTGGACTGCGTTGGGGGAACTTGCTGCTTTGATTATTGGGGCAATTATTTTCTACCTATTAAGTCGTCGTGTTGATTTGGAAAAATAAATGATTACTCAAAATTATGAACGGCGGACGATTTTGCTGACTGGGGCAGCTTCCGGAATTGGATTTTCGCAAATGCAGACTTATTTGGCGGCCGGTGCAACTGTCATCGCGTTAGATAAACAAGTCATTTCAATTGATCATCCGCGCTTGAGAGCATTTCAACTAGACTTGGCCGATGAAGAACAGCTGGCAACGTGGTTAACAACGCATGTAAAGCTGTTGGAAAAGGTTGATATTGTGCTCTCAACTGCTGGTGTACTGGATGCCTTTACACCGGCATTAGCGACCACTTACCCAGCCATTAAACAACTGATGCAGGTCAATGTGTACGCGGCTGTTCAAATATCATTGGCGGTCCTACCATACATGGTAGCGCGCCAGGCTGGTACATTTGTTTTTATGGCATCGATCGCTGGTCAAGTTGCTGGCGGTGGTGGCGCTGCTTACACGATGTCAAAACATGCGCTGGTAGGATGGATGAAGCAATTGGCGTTAGATTATGCTGGCCAGGGGATTCGCGTCAATGCCATTGCGCCGGGTGCCATTAATACGCCAATGAATGCGGCTGATTTTGCTGGCGATGGTGCAATGGCAGCGCAAGTCGCAGCCGACACGCCTGTCAAACGGTGGGCTGATCCACAAGAAGTCGCAGATTTAACACTGTACCTAACGAGCCCGGAGGCGACGTACATCCAAGGGCAAGTGTTTACAATTGATGGTGGCTGGACAATCAAATGACATGAAATCGTCATATCACGTGTAAGCGGCAGAGAATGTCGTTTAATAAATCAAAAAATAAACCGAAACCGGTTGAATTCGTTTGGATTCAACCGGTTTTTTTCATGCACTTGTTAAGGATTATTCAGAGTTGTGATTATTTTTAGCACTCTATGCAAAAGAGTGCTAAAAAATACTTGTAATCAGTTTGTCACGGGTATATAATAATGTTACAAGGTAATGAGAGAGGGGTCTCAGCCTTGGTAGACTAAAAAATAAACGTAAAAAGGAGCGTAATTAAACTTATGGCAAATTACAATGACGCTTTTAACTCAGATATGAATGATATTTTCAACCGCATGATGGGCCGCATGGGTGGCTTGAACTCAGAGAACTCACGTTATTTGATTAACGGGCGTGAGGTGACGCCGGAAGAGTTTGCAGCTTATCGACAAAGTGGCCGCCTTCCTGGTCAAGAAGGTAATGACTTGCCAGAGGTTGAGCCACAGAATGG
>NZ_KQ970390.1:287812-289597 GCF_001579105.1 Weissella sp. DD23
ATGTTGGCTAAACTTGGTCGTAATCTGACACAAGAGGCACGTGAAGGTTTGTTGGATCCAGTGATTGGCCGAAATAAGGAGATTCAGGAAACGGCTGAAATTTTGAGCCGTCGCACGAAGAATAATCCGGTACTGGTTGGTGATGCAGGTGTCGGAAAGACGGCTGTGGTTGAAGGATTAGCACAAGCGATTATTGCTGGTGATGTGCCAGCTTCAATCCGCAACAAAGAGATTATCTCAATTGATCTTTCAAGTATCGAGGCGGGTACGCAATACCGTGGTAGTTTTGAAGAGAATGTCCAAAATTTGATTAAGGAAGTTAAAGAAGCGGGAAATGTCATCATCTTCTTTGATGAAATTCACCAAATTTTAGGCACGGGTGCCATGGGTGGCGATTCTGGTTCGAAGGGGTTGGCCGATATTTTGAAGCCAGCTTTGAGCCGTGGTGAGTTCACGGTTATTGGGGCCACGACACAAGACGAGTACCGTAACACGATTTTGAAGAATGCGGCCTTGGCACGTCGTTTCAATGAGGTGACGGTCAACGCGCCTAGTTCAGAAGATACGTTCAACATTTTGTTGGGGATTCGCGATTTGTATGCAGAACACCACAATGTTGAAATTCCAGATAATGTTTTGAAGGCCGCGGTCGACTATTCAGTGCAATACATTCCACAACGGTCATTGCCAGACAAGGCGATTGATTTGTTGGATATGACAGCTGCTCACTTGGCTGCGAAGAATCCAGTGGCCGACGTCGTATCTTTGGAGGCAGATATCAAGCGTGAACGTGACATGCAACAAGCTGCGGCTGATAAGGAAGACTATGAGCAAGCAGCTAAGCACAAGATGACGATCGATAAGCTACAAGAGCAGATCGATAATGCTGGTGAAGCTAAGCGTGTGACGGCGACGGTTAATGATGTTGCTGAAAGTGTTGAGCGTTTGACGGGAGTGCCCGTTGCCCAAATGGGTGCTTCGGACATTGAGCGTTTGAAGGGAATTAACGAACGTCTACGTGGTAAGGTCATTGGTCAAGATGAGGCTGTTGAAGCTGTTTCGCGGGCAATTCGTCGTAATCGTGCTGGCTTCGATGAAGGTAATCGTCCAATTGGTAGTTTCTTGTTTGTTGGTCCAACCGGAACCGGTAAGACTGAACTAGCCAAGCAATTGGCTTTGGATATGTTTGGATCTAAGGAACACGTCATCCGCTTGGATATGTCAGAGTATTCGGATTTGACGGCGGTTTCAAAGTTGATTGGGGCGACGGCTGGCTATGTTGGGTATGATGATAACAGCAATACGTTGACTGAACGGGTTCGTCGTCAACCATATGCCATCGTTTTGCTTGATGAGATTGAAAAGGCAAATCCGCAAGTTTTGACCTTGCTGCTACAAGTTATGGATGATGGTCGTTTGACGGATGGTCAAGGTAACACGGTCAACTTTAAGAATACCGTGGTGATTGCAACGTCAAATGCGGGCTTTGGTAATGAAGCGCTCACGGGAGACGATGCTGCTGATCAAACGCTTAATGATCGTTTGGCACCATACTTCCGTCCAGAATTCTTGAATCGTTTTAATGCAATCGTCGAATTCTCACATTTGACTAAGGATGATTTGCAACAAATTGTTGATTTGATGTTGGCCGATGTGAACCACACACTAGCTAAGAAAGACATTACTTTGTCAGTAACGCCAGCTGCTAAGGCTTGGTTGATTGAGGAAGGTTACGATGAAGCAATGGGTGCACGCCCACTGCGTCGTGTGATTGAACAACAAATT
>NZ_KQ970390.1:289700-294438 GCF_001579105.1 Weissella sp. DD23
CGTGTGATTGAACAACAAATTCGTGACAAGGTGACTGATTTCTACTTGGATCACTTGGATGCTAAGGCTTTGCAAGCTGATTTGGTTGACGACACAATTGAAATTTCAGAAGTTACAGCGGACTAAGCTGACTACAAATGATTAATAAACAGCGCTCAAACGGCCGATTTTGTCGGTACGGTTTGGGCGCTGTTTTGGTATTAAGTAACGAATCGTCATAAGACGCCGGGTGGTTATTTTGTGGAATGTGTGTAAACTATAATTTGAAAGCGTTTACACATGATTGGGGGAATTATGGAAGCATCATTAGCATGGTTGGATGATCCGACGGTTTTTAGAGTTGGTAAATTGCCTGCCCGTAGTGATCACACTGTATATGAGTCGGCATCGGCTTATCGAAATGGGTCACAGCGGTTACGACAGTCGCTGGATGGTACATGGGGATTTCATTATGGTGAAACACCACAACATCGTACGCCGGCATTTTTTGAGCCAAAGAATCAGGTTGCTCGGCAAAATTTTACCTCTATTCAAGTGCCGGGCCATATTCAGTTACAAGGTTTTGGTCAAATTCAGTATATTAATACGTTATATCCATGGGATGGCCAGGTGTATCGGCGACCACCAATGATTGATGAAGATGAAACGAGTTATCCCGGTATTTTTAGCGAAGCTAGCGATAACCCGGTGGGTGAATATACCCGGACATTTGAAGTGCCAGAATATTTTACGAATCGTACGGTGCGACTGCAATTTGAAGGTGTCGAACAGGCGATGTATGTTTGGGTCAATGGCCACTTTGTCGGGTATTCAGAAGACAGTTTCAGTCGGGCGGAGTTTGATATCACGTCATACTTGGTACCCGGTGAGAACTTTTTAGCCGTGGCTGTTTATAAGTTGAGCACAGCGGCATTCTTAGAGGATCAGGATATGTTTCGCTTTTCGGGCATCTTCCGGAGTGTCTGGTTAGAAGCAAGTGCACTGGTTGATATACAAGATGTGTCCTTTGTGCCAACCGTTACTGACAACTTGGGGAAAGTAACGGGGACGGTTGCTGTGCAACACGTCGGGTTAATAGATGCACGACTAGAAGCGGTTGTCATTGGTCCAGATAATCAGGTGGTGGCGACGACCCAACGTCCACTTGCGAATGATGACGTCATTTTTGAGTTGTCAGTCCCGGAGGTACAAGTATGGTCGCATCAGTCGCCGATACTATATGAAATGCAACTGACTATTCGGGCGGCTGATGGCACCGAATTAGCCTTTGTGCCGTACAGAATTGGGTTTCGGACGCTCTCAGTAACGGCTGAACAACAAATTCAGTTGAATGGCCGGCGATTGTTTTTAAATGGTGTGAACCGGCATGAGTGGCACCCAAGCCGTGGACGTGCGTTGACGGTGGCTGATATGGCAGAAGATGTGGCATTGTTTAAAAAAGTTTCACATCAATGCGGTGCGAACGTCGCACTATCCAAATCAAATGGCTTGGTATTTCATGATGGATGAAGCGGGCGTCTACGTTATGGCGGAAACCAATTTAGAATCTCATGGTACCTGGCAAAAAATGGGCGCCGTTGAGCCTTCTGTGAATGTACCAGGCAGTCATAAATCATGGCGAGAAGTGGTGCTAGATCGGGCACGTAGCAATTATGAGCAGTTTAAAAATCACGTCTCGATTCTATTTTGGTCACTTGGTAATGAATCATATGCGGGTGAAAATATTGCCGCAATGAATGCATTATATAAGGAGCACGATAAGACACGGTTAACCCATTATGAAGGTGTCTTTCACAATCGCCAATTCAATGCAGTGATTTCTGACGTTGAAAGTCGGATGTATGCATCTCCGGCAGACATTTTAGCGTATCTCCAGCAAAAGCCGGTCAAACCGTACCTAAACTGCGAGTTCATGCATAGTATGGGGAATTCAGTTGGCGGCTTTGATGAATACATGGCGCTGTACAATCAGTCGCCAGCTTACACAGGTGGATTTGTCTGGGACTATGTGGACCAGGCGCTTTGGCAACATGACGCCATAACAGGTGAACAAGTATTAAGTTATGGTGGTGACTTCAATGATCGCCATTCGGATTACGAGTTTTCCGGTAATGGATTATTCTTTGCTGACCGTCAACCAAAACCAGCTTTACAGGAAGTAGCGTACTATTATGAACAATTTGACAACTAAGCCATTACGTATTGTTTACGGAGATGGTGTCCTTGGCGTGCATCATCGGGCAGTGAGTTATTTATTTAGTTATGAACGTGGTGGTCTGGAGTCGTTACGATTCGGTGGACAAGAGTGGCTATACCGTGGCCCGAAGCCAGCCTTTTGGCGTGCCACGACCGATAACGATCGGGGGAATGGTTTCTCGCGCCGGTCAGCACAATGGCTTGGTGCTGACCAATTCAGTACGGTTACCAATTTTGTCGTGTCAGTCGACCAGCAAACCATTGGTCAGCCAATTGCGCCACAAAATAATCACTATGATGACCAGCAATTTGCCACGACAGTGACGATTGTGTTTACGTATACCACCGCGACTGAACCGCAAACGACGGTTGACATTAGCTATACCGTGATGCCGGCCGGAAAATTACAGGTGACGGCACACTATACTGGTCGGAAAGGGTTACCAGAACTACCGGTGTTCGGATTACGATTTGTAACGCCGACGCCATTGCAAGGGTACACCTACACAGGCCTATCGGGAGAAACATATCCAGACCGCTGGCGCGGTGGTGAGGTTGGTACGTATGATATCGCGGGAATGCCGATAACACCGTATTTAGTCCCCCAAGAAATGGGGATGCATATTAAAACGGATTCGGTGGTCTTAAAAAATTTGGCACAACAAGGACTGCGAATCGAAAAACTTGCACAACCGTTTGCTTTCTCAGTGCTGCCTTTTTCGCCGTTGGAGCTTGAAGCAGCCACGCATTTGAATGAGTTACCCCCTGTAAGACGTGGTGTTGTTTCAATTTTGGGTGCCGTTCGCGGTGTTGGCGGTATTGATAGCTGGGGTGCAGATGTGCAACCAGCCTATCGTGTTTCGGGTGAACAGAATCATCAGGTTCAGTTTTTGATTACGCCGCTAGCAGCAGAGAGAATTGATTAGTATGACAGTAAAAAAGTGGCTTGTGAACTCAAAACGCCGTTCACAAGCCACTTTTTAAATGCGGTCTACATAATCGTCATGTTAACTAATTGATCAAAATAGATTAAATCAGGTGTGACGTCGATGCGGAATTCTTCGTTTTTGTACAGCAGAATTCGCCAATCGCTGACTTTGTTATCATGACGTTCATCGATAAATTGATTCATGGTGCCGTCGTGATTCAACAAGATATAACCAGCAAATTCGTCCAACACGGTGGCTAAGTCAGTGGTCCGACGTTCCGTTTTAGGCTGCCCGTTGGCTGGCAATAACGCGATTGTAAATTCACCAATTTCCGGCCGGGTGTTATCAAAATACCATTTGAAGGCCAAGAGATCATTCATGGTTAACCCGATATTCATTAAGTAGTCAACACTAAGACGGAAATGAATCGGCTCAGTGTTATCAGGCAACGCGTCAACGTGAAACTTATCCGCATAATATTCAGCAAAACGTTGCCACATCAAAATTTCCGGTTGTTTTTTACCGGATTCGTAGTCGTTAAGCTCTGCAACAGTAATTTGTAACGCTTGGCTAACTTCGGTTGCGCCAAGTTGGAAAAAGTCGCGTAAGGTTTTTAAATTATTCATGACATTATTATAACAAATACCGGACGAATGGGGCGTTACTAACAATTCGTCCGGTATTTGTCCGGTTTAACAGAATATTTTACAATTTGTACGGACAATGTGTATAATAAAGATGTTCTTGAAAACGTTTTCTTTTAACGAAAAGTCGTTTTGACAGAATGGTGTCAGTACAAATGGGCCGAGGGGTTAGATTTACTGTTCAATTGTACGGACAATTAGTTTTGTTGCGTTTACACATCATTTTTATACATTTGGAGGAATTGTTTCATGTCTGAGAAGAAAATCCCAAGCGGATTTATTTACTTCTTCGGCGCATTTGGGGGAATCCTATTCGGTTATGACATTGGGGTTATGACTGGCGCTTTGCCATTTTTGCAAAGTGATTGGAATTTGAACGATGCCGCAGTGGTTGGTTGGATTACATCATCTTTGATGTTGGGAGCTATTGCTGGAGGTGCCTTGGCGGGTCAATTGTCTGACAAGCTAGGTCGTCGTAAGATGGTGTTGCTATCAGCCGTCTTGTTTATGATCGGGTCAGTTTTGGCTGGATTATCACCACACGACGCTGTTGGTTATTTGATTGGGACGCGTGTGTTGCTGGGGTTGGCCGTTGGTGCTGCTTCAGCCTTGGTACCTGCTTACATGTCAGAAATGGCACCCGCAGCATTGCGTGGCCGTTTGTCAGGAATTAATCAAGTCATGATCGTGTCTGGTATGTTGATTTCATACGTCATGGACTTCTTGTTGAAGGGATTGCCAGAACACATCGCTTGGCGTTTGATGTTGTCATTGGCGGCGGTACCGGCTTTGATCTTGTTCTTAGGTGTGTTGCGTTTGCCTGAGTCACCACGTTTCTTGGTGAAGTTAGGTAAGATTGACGAAGCCCGTCAGGTGTTGTCATGGATTCGTAAGCCAGAAGAAGTTGATGACGAATTGACGTCAATTCAAGAAATGGCAGAAGTTGAGTCAGAAGCTTCAAGAACACAA
>NZ_KQ970390.1:294556-300505 GCF_001579105.1 Weissella sp. DD23
CTTCTTGTGCATTTACGTGGCATTCTACGCTGTTACTTGGGCCCCATTGACTTGGGTTTTGGTTGGTGAGCTGTTCCCATTGGCTATTCGTGGTCGTGGTTCAGGATTGGCTTCATCATTCAACTGGATTGGTTCATTTGCAGTTGGGTTGTTGTTCCCAATCATGACCGCATCAATGCCGCAAGAAGCAGTCTTTGCTATCTTTGGTGTTATCTGCTTGCTCGGTGTTGCGTTCATTCGCTTTGCTGTTCCAGAAACACGTGGTCGTTCATTGGAAGAAATTGAAGTACTTGGTGCTGGTGAATCACCAGCTGAAGTATCTGGTAAGCCAGTTACGAACCGCTAATAAAAAACACGCTAGCGTTGTAAACGCTAACGTGTCGTTAAACGACTGTTCCTATGGGAACGGTCGTTTTTTAATTAGAATTCATATCGAGGATTGCGTCAAAGACTGCTTGGGGCAGTTCGATATCGCTCTTCTTTTGGCCTTGGCGACGTAATTGCTGCTGTTTCTTTGAGACCTTCGTACCAGAGGCCTGTGCTTTACGTAGCGGCGGTACGTCGGCACGTGAGATAGCGCGTCCTTCAACAATTGCCTGTACTGGCATTGATTGTAACTTGCGCGGAATCAAGTCCTTCAGCTTTGAGACGATTTCGTTACCGACGCGATCAACCTTAGAACGGTGCATCACGAATGTGAGGGCATCGACTTTCGCGTAATCGACAGCGATATCAATCCGAACCAAGTCAGATTCTTGGTAAGAATCAAACTCGGTTGAGAGGGTTGCGAAACCGTGTGAAGCTGACTTGAGTTCGTTAAAGAAGTCGTAGGCGATTTCTGAAATTGGCATCCGGTACGTTACCATTAGCATCGAACCGATGGTAGCCAAATCAACTAATTCACCGCGGCGACCTTCAGCCAAACGCATAATGTCATTCAACATTTCGTTTGGTAGGGTCATTTTAGCAAGCATGAACGGTTCTTCAACCTTTACGATTTGCCCGTAGTCTGGGAATTGAATTGGATTTTCAACGTATAAGGGTTCGTCTTCATTCTTAACGGTCACGCGATACGTTGAATTGGGCATCGTTGTCAGGACATCTAGGCCAAATTCTTCTTGCAAACGCTCACGGATAATTTGCAAGTGGAAGATACCTAGAAAACCACCACGGAATCCCATACCGAGCGCTTCGGATTGTTCGGGCTCGTATTGGAAAGCCGCGTCGTTTAGACCAAGCTTTTCGATGCCGATCTTCAAATCCTTGAATTCGCTGCCGCGGGGGTAAAGTCCGGCGTAAACCATTGGCTCCACGTCTTCGTAACCAGGAAGGGGCGTTGCGACGGGATCGTTTGCTAACGTAATCGTATCACCAACACGGACAGCTCGAGCGTCTTTGATACCGGTAACGATGAAACCAACATCCCCGGCTTGGAGAGTGTCTAATGGGGTCATCAACGGTGAGAAGACACCCATCTCTTTAATTTGTGATTTGATGCTGTTGGCCATAAACAACACGTTGTCTGATGACTTTAGTTGACCATCGAACAAACGAACTTGCACGATAACACCCTTGTAGGGGTCGAACTTTGAGTCAAAGACTAGAGCTTTCAATTTACCACTCTCATCCCCAGCAGGTGCTGGAATTCGGTCGCGGATGGCTTCCAACACAGCGTCGACACCAAGACCGCTTTTAGCAGAAATCTTTAGAATGTCTTCTTCGCGGAATGAGTCATCTAAGTCAAGTAGTTCTTCAATTGTCTTGTCGACCTCAGCGGCCATATTATCAATTTTATTAACTATCGGGATAATCACCAGGTTAGCAGCTTTCGCAAGACGGTAGTTGGCAACAGTTTGGGCTTGAACTCCCTTTGTGGCATCGACCAAGAGCAACACACCGTCAGTGGCAGATAGACTACGAGAGACCTCGTAATTAAAATCCACGTGACCAGGCGTGTCAATTAGATTGTATTGGTACTCAGTGCCAGTGTTATCAATATAGTAGTTACGAACGGTGCGGGACTTTACAGTGACACCGTGGGCCTTCTCAACGCTTAAATCGTCGAGTAATTGGGCTTCTGTTTCGCGTTCTGAGACAGTGTTCGTCATCTCCATAATGCGATCGGCCAAGGTAGACTTACCGTGGTCAATGTGGGCGATGATGGCAAAGTTTCGAATGAGTGCTTGTCGGTTTGACATGAGATCTCCTTCTAAAAAATAATATTCCTCTAGTTTACCATTTTTTTGCCGTTTCTAGGTTTCTATGTCATTTTCCCGAACAATAAAAATTATATAGGACATGTATGGGCTTACACGCTATAATTTTACATAATTTAGGCATAGAACATTGCCGAAATGTTTCTTTCTTTTGATTTGTAAGCATGCTATTATATTGTGCATATAGAGAAAGGAAGTCTATTGTCAATCACGGGGGATTAAAGATATGGACTATTCATCAGGTGAAATGGGGCCCAGCACGTTGCATTACAGCTTCGAAAAAGCAAAGGTTGAGGACTTTGCAGTGAATGGGACACAAACAGTTGCACAACCCAAGGTCAACGAAAAGTTGGTCGAACATTATTTGGATTTGTGTGAGCGCCACCCAACGTGGACTTTTGGTCAAATTGCCAGTGGGTTACACGTTGACGCTGCGACACTTCGTCAAATTGAGAGCGCAACACATAGTAAGTTGCGTTCAGCTAAAGTACGCTAAAATTAAATGAAAGCCGGCCACTATGATGTGCCGGCTTTTTTTGTTACAGGTTGATGTTAGTTTTACTGACATTTAAAAAGACAGCGGGTGCGGAACCTGGTAAAATAATACAATATTGAAAAAATTATGAATAAGGGGCAACTCATGAACGAGCAAAACAAATTGAATCGTACCATGACGTTACTACCAGCCGTTTCAACGGTTATGGGAACGGTGATTGGTGCGGGCGTGTTCTTTAAAGCGTCTAGTGTTGCATCAGCAACCGGTTCAACTAGTATGTCGATTTTTGTCTGGATATTAGGTGGGTTGATTAGTTTGGCTGCCGGATTAACTGGTGCTGAGCTGGCAGCAGCATTACCACAAACGGGTGGTATGTTGGTGTACATTGAGCGGGCTTACGGTAAGTTGCCAAGTTATTTACTTGGTTGGGCACAAATCATTGTTTACTTCCCGGCAAGTGTCGCTGCTAAGGGTGTCATCTTTGGTACGCAAGTTGCTAATTTATTTCACCTGTCAACGAATGCAATTATCCCGGCCGGTGTTTTGGCCGTTGCTTCTGTGTTCCTCATTAACTTGTTGGGCTCAAAAGTGGCAGGACAATTCCAATCGATTACATTATTCTTTAAGTTAATTCCATTAGCGTTAATCGTAATCTTTGGGTTGCTGCAACCAGGCGGGGTTGATGTTAGTCTATTCCCAGTAACACCAGGTGCACATACTGGTGGCTGGGCGACAGCAATTGGCGGTGGTTTGCTAGCAACGATGTACGCCTATGATGGGTGGATTCACGTTGGTAATATTGCCGGTGAAATGAAGAATCCAAGTCGTGACTTGCCACGTGCTATCACTGGTGGTTTGTTGGGTATTATGGTCATCTATGTGTTGGTTAACTTTGTGTACTTGCATTCATTGCCATTTGGCGCAATTGCTGGTAACGAGAATACTTCAATGGATGTTGCCTCACATATCTTTGGTGGTTTCGGTGGTAAATTGATCACCATCGGTATCTTGGTTTCCATTTATGGCACATTGAACGGTTATACGATGACAGGAATGCGTTTGCCATATGCAATGGCTTTGGAAAATGAATTGCCATTTTCAAAGCAACTACGTCAATTGAATCGTTTCCAAATTCCATATGTTGCGGGTATCTTCCAATTGGTATTGGCAATTGCTTTGATGTTTGTTGGTGGGTTTGACACATTGACGGACATGCTAATCTTCGTGATTTGGCTATTTTATACGTTGGTCTTTGTCGCAGTTATCAAATTGCGCATCACAGAACCAGATTTGCCACGACCATATAAGGTACCTTTGTATCCGGTTGTGCCAATTATCGGTATTCTAGGTGGTTTGTTCATCATTGTGATGACGTTAATCTCAGAATTCCAACTGGCAGTGATTGGATTGCTACTAACTTTGGCGGGATTGCCATTATATTTCTACATGCAAAAGCGTAAGCGTCAACTATAAACAAAAAAGCAGGTCTCGTTGAGGCCTGCTTTTTACTATATACTGGATATCTAAACTAGAAAGAATTAGGAATTATTATGCAAATTATCTGGAAACGATTACTTGCTGATCGGACATTGCAGTTAACTGGTGTTTTGGCGCTACTGGCTTTGGCTTTTGGTAACGTACATTGGTCTGATATTAATGCCCATACCATCATCGCCCTGGCAGCGTTAATGATGTTAGTGAGTGTTTATGAAACTGAAGGTCTGCTGGTTTATGTCGCTAGTACGGTTGTCAGCCATTTTCAAACCACTCGTCAGATTATTCGGGTGACGTTCCTGATGGCTTTTTTTGGATCGATGCTCTTCACAAATGATGTGGCCATTTTAACGTTGGTCCCCATTTTTGTTACAATTGCTCGTAAAATCCAACTTAAGATGATTTTACCGTTGGTCTTCATGACTATTTTTGCTAATTTGGGTAGTGCGGTGACACCGTTTGGCAATCCGCAGAACTTGTATTTGGCATCGTTTTATCAATTGCCGGCACTAGACTTCTTTAAAATGTCATTGCCCTTAGGCATGGTAAGTCTTGGTTTGCTCTTCTTAGTAACGTATTTGTTTGCCGACGACACTGTTGGAGCAGTTGCGCTAGAGAAGCACCCCATCAATAAGCGACACATGGTAGTGGTGTTACTAGTCACGGTCGTTGTACTAGCTGCTATTCTGAACGCGTTACCGATTGGTGTTGCACTTATTGCAAGTGGGCTATTAGCGTTAGGTTATGACCGAACAACCTTTGTTAAAATTGACTATGGGGTGTTGCTGCTTTTTGTGGGATTTTTTGTCATTGTGGGGGCGCTGAGTCGAGTGCCAGTTTTAGAATCGGTGTTAACCCATTTGACGGATGGACCAATCAAAGTGTTTTTTGCAGGCATCTTGACGAGTCAAGTTATCAGTAACGTCCCCGGTGCGATTTTGTTATCAAAATTCACACATCTGGTTTACCCACTTTATTTAGGGGCCTCTATTGGTGGTTTAGGGACGATTATTGCCTCGTTGGCTAATTTATTAGCCTGGCGCCAATACCAACTTCAAACCGACGAACAGTCTCGGTCATTTCCGACGCGTTCTATGCTGATAAACGTTCTTTTGTTATTAATATTTATCCCACTTGGTCTGCTTTTATTAAAATTAAATTAAAAAATAATTGACCGTTCAAAAGCCTTCTGCTAGCATAAAACAAATGCTTTAGTAGGGGGTTTTTACATTGGGTGAATTAAAAACAAGATTGGCGAACTTAACGCAATTTGAATCAGAACGGTTAGTGATGCGACATGCGGTTGAAACGGATGCGGCTGATATGTATGAACTGTTTCATGATCCGGAAGTGACACGCTGGATTCACGTACCGGTACCTGAGTCAGTGGCGGAAACGCTTGAATTTAGTATCCGACGGTATCACTTGGCTGATCCGCTGGGGAAATACGTTTTGATTGAAAAAGCCAGCGGCAAAATGATTGGCAGCATTGACATCCGTTTGACGGAAAAGAATGCGAGCGCCGAGACTGGGTATGCTTTGAATCACGATTATTGGGGCTCTGGCTACATGACGGAAGCGTTAAAAGCAGTTATTCGGGTTGGTTTTGAACAACTCGGCCTCCATCGTATCGATAGTTATCACGCGCCGGATAATGCTGCCTCTGGTCGGGTTATGCAACGGGCGGGGATGACGTATGAAGGCCGTTTGCGCGACTATGAAAGGTTACCAAATGGCACTTTC
>NZ_KQ970390.1:301597-302716 GCF_001579105.1 Weissella sp. DD23
CGCTCATTACGGCTGCTAAGGAAGCATCGATTTCATCAGATGAGAAGCCACGTGAGCTGCTGATTAAAATTTTCTCACCGGTCATCATGGGACTGGTAGATGACCGCATGGCAGCTAATGCAGCCTATGTCTTGAAAAAAGCGGAAGCTGCGGAGTTTGGTGATTTGACGATTGGCGACACTACCTACCACTATGCGTATGTGACAGCGTCAAAGCAAATGTCTGAAATTGGTAATGCATTGACATCATTACAAGACGTTGATTTCGGCTTAGTGATTAATAATGGTGCATTATCATTCCGTGTTGCTAAGGATAAGGATGTTGATGTATCGCTTGTGGCGGCCGCCTTTAATGGTGGTGGCCATGCCAAGGCATCCGGTGCTAAATTACGTCTTGACTGGCCGGCCATCCTGCAACAGGCCGTAACGACTGAAAACTAAAGTATTTGCTGAAAACGATCGACGCTGCTAAATGTCGGTCGTTTTTTGATTTCGCAAAAAAAGCGATAATTAAAGTCAAAAAACGCCCCCTTTCAATCCGGAAAGCGCTTACAATAGAGGTATAGCAAATGCAGTCATACGTATCGGGGGACATGACATGGGAATTAAGTTACAAGACGACTTTCTTTGGGGTGGTGCAATTGCTGCCCACCAAGCAGAAGGGGCCTGGCAAGCAGGTGGCAAGGGCGTATCTATCGCTGATATTTTGACAGCAGGTAGTCATACTGAGCCACGACAGATTACGAACGGCGTAGTAGATGGATTGAATTATCCAAATCATCATGGTATTGATTTCTACCATACCTATAAAGAAGATCTGGCGTTAATGGGTGAAATGGGGTTTAAGGCCTTCCGAACATCGATTGCCTGGACACGTATTTTCCCAAATGGTGATGATGCAGCACCCAACGAGGAAGGGTTGCAATTCTATGATGATTTGTTTGACGAGATGCATAAGCATGGCATTGAACCAGTCGTAACATTGAACCACTTTGAAATGCCGTATCATTTGGTCACTGAGTATGGCGGTTGGTCAGATCGCCGGGTGATTGATTTGTTCGTAAATTATGCCAAGGTAGTCTTTGAGCGTTATCGTGATAAGGTTACGTACTGGATGACG
>NZ_KQ970390.1:303110-304863 GCF_001579105.1 Weissella sp. DD23
GTCGGAACAAGACGCCGAAATTGATCATCCAGCTGACGTTGAGGTTGTGAAGAACGATTTCGTGAAGGTGAATGATTGGGATTGGGCAGTTGATCCACAAGGCTTGCGTTACGCATTAAATGAACTAAATGATATGTATCCATATCTACCAATTATGATTGTTGAAAACGGGTTTGGTGCTTACGATGAAATCGTTGATGGTCAAGTACACGACCCATACCGTATTGATTATCTTAAAGCTCACGTTGCTGAAGTTGAAAAAGCAATCGTCAATGATGGTATTCCGGTAATCGGTTACTTGTCATGGGGACCTATCGACATTGTTTCAGCAGGTACTGGTGAGATGAAGAAGCGTTATGGTTATATTTACGTTGATTTGGATGATATGGGTGAAGGATCTGGCGAACGGTTGCGCAAGGATTCGTTCTACTGGTATAAGCAGGTCATCGCGACACAAGGGGAAGACTTAGGCGATTAGCGGATTGATGCCCGTCACGAAACAAACCACAACTACGCTACTTTAATTATTAAATCCTTACACTAATTGATGGGCATCAAGAAAACCACAGGTAGGTTGCTATCTGTGGTTTTTGTTTGCCAATAAACAGCGGATACCGTTAGAAAACTGTAAGAATTATGTCCGGTTTTTAGCACTCTATCACGATAGTCGTCGGATTGCGTTAGAATGTTGATAGATAAAAACAAAGGACGAAGCATCATGAAGTTAAAGTTTAGTGTTTTGGGTTTGGTAGTGGTCGTGATGAGTTTGCTAGTTGCTGGACAGGCAAAAGCTGACACAGTTACAACTGATGCGACGACGAACCAACCACTGTCAGGGTATGTGTTTACTGCTAATCGTGATTGGCGTTGGTATGAGAATGGCCAGCTATATACCGGGTTCCGTAATTATTTTGGGGCAAATTATTATTTTATAAATGGTGTTCGACAAACAAACACGTGGGCGACCGAATGGGGGAAGACCTATTATCTAGGTGCTGATGGTCGAAGCGTGGAAGGCCACCTGGTGACAATTAATGGGATCACGTACGACTTTGGCAATGACCAGACGTTCTACCTGCGTGGTAAAGTTTCTGGTTATTTGAAAGATGGTTCAGCAGCAAATGGTGGTTATCGTTGGTATGACAATGGTCAACTATATACCGGATTTAAGTTTTACATGGGTACATACTACTGGTTTGTCGATGGTGTGCGTCAGAATGCTGGTTGGCGGAGCGCGTGGGGGATGACCTATTATACGGATGCAAATGGCCGAGCAGTGCAAGGCATGCAAACGATTGCTGGCAAGCAATACTATTTTGGTGATAATAACACGTACTACTTACGAGATAATCCAGTCAACACCCGTCAGAATAAAACTAAAGCAACTGCGAATGGCTATATTTACGATGGTTCAGCGTTGAATGGTGGTTATCGTTGGTATGAGAATGGGCAATTGTACACCGGCTTTAAGCATTATATGGGCACATACTACTGGTTTGTTGATGGTGTGCGCCAAAATGCCGGTTGGCGTCATGCTTGGGGTTATACGTACTACACGGACAATCAAGGACGTGCTGTGCAAGGATGGCAGACAATCAACGGCATCCGTTATTACTTTGGTGATAATGGCACATTCTTTATGCGTTACTATTTGAAATAACAAAGAGCGAGCAACTTCTTATCGAGAGGAATGCTCGCTTTTTTTGCTTTATTAATCGCTAATTGGTTAGTGTATAATTAAATTACGGTGTTT
>NZ_KQ970390.1:304947-305996 GCF_001579105.1 Weissella sp. DD23
ATTGGTTAGTGTATAATTAAATTACGGTGTTTAAAAGATTAGAAACAGGGGGGGAGAACAGTTGGCGGAAGATCGGTTTAAAGTCAGGGTTGCAGTACTTGCGATTATTCAAATGGATAATAAGGTTTTGCTACAGAAAAGGATTAACACGGGCTACATGGATGGGTTCTATGATTTGGGGGCAGCGGGCCATCTGGAGAGTGGAGAATCACTTAAAATGGCCATGCAACGTGAAATTAAAGAAGAGCTTGGGGTAATAGTCAAACTAGAAAATATAAATTTTGTGTCGATTGTTCACAAAAAGGACGTCGAAAGTGGTCTTGAATATATGTATGTATATTTTAAGGTTAAAAATTTTACTGACAAACCTTCAATCATGGAACCGAATAAAAACGCGGCGTTGCAATGGTTTGATTTGAATGATTTACCGGCTAATTTAATTAGCGATAGACAGACAGTTTTGAATAATCTGACCAATGATTCTTTTTATGATGAATTTGGTTGGAATTTGTAAATAATAAACACAAGTATGAAAGTTAAAGTAGATAGCGTTCTAAAAAAGTAGTCATCGTACAGTTTGCGCGATGACTACTTTTTAGTTGTGATTAACAATCGATGCAAACCCAGATGCAAGGGCTTGATTGTCAGTTGGCTTGAAATACAAGTAACCTTCAGGATTACCTTGATTTTGTTGCGTGACAAGAACTTCAGGTTTTTCGTTATGAAGGGTGAATAGGTACATTGTTAACACTGGATATCTGTCGTTCGAACTGGCACTGCCGCCATAGACGGCAACCAAGTTATAGTCATGATTACCAGTGCCATCGTCGGACCATTGCAAATCAATAGCATGATCATCTACTGCAGGGTGCATGTTCATGGTACCGTTCGTGAGGGGTGTTGGGAATATGACACCGTATAGATTAAAATCATGACCAGGGTAATATGACTCGTAGTGTTGACCCATTTGACTTACCCAATTCAGCATAAATTTAGCCAGTTGTTGGCTTTTATTAGCTGACCATGGGGATGAAGTACTGGCTACTGCC
>NZ_KQ970390.1:306601-307312 GCF_001579105.1 Weissella sp. DD23
GTACTGGCTACTGCCGAATGCTTTATAGCTGGTGAAGACGCCGGCGGATTGTTTACCTGTTTTGCTGATGACGTACGATGATTTGTTGCAGGTGCCGTTTTCAATGAATTCGACCCAAGTTTGGCACCGATTAGGCCAGCAGCCAAGACTGTTGTCACAAGGGTGGTACTTATTAGTATTTTAGAACGCATACCTTTTTTCCTTAACGTGATTTATAAATATAGTCTAATTCCTGTGTATGCTTTTCATATGGTTTAAATAATATGTTTTAATGATTCATTACGAAGCGAACCGGCACTGTAAATTTTGTTACAAAATCCAGGAAACCGCGTATTTACTGATATAATTATTTCTGTTGTTTTTTTAACAAATAAAAAAATTAAAACTAGTATTTATTTCAGGAGACAAATATGGAAGTCTACGTACTAGCAGTTGTGGTGATTATCGTGGCCCTGATCTTTGATGGGGTTAACGGATTCCACGACGCAGCGAATGCAATCGCTACGGCTATTACAACAGGTGCTTTGAAGGCAAGGACGGCAATTATCATGGCTGCCGGGATGAACTTGATTGGGGCCTTGATGGGAACGGCCGTCGCTGCGGTTATTGCACGTGACATCGTTGATATGACGCAAGTGAGCGCTGAGCAGCAATTATTCTTGGTTATTGCCGCCTTGCTTGGTGCAATTGGGTGGAACTTGATTACGTGGT
>NZ_KQ970390.1:307332-310337 GCF_001579105.1 Weissella sp. DD23
GAACTTGATTACGTGGTGGTTTGGTCTACCATCTTCATCAACTCACGCGATTATTGGTGGGTTGATGGGAGCTGGTTTGGCTGAACAAATTGCCGGTAATGATGTACACATTAAGTTAGCCAAAGTCGTTGAAAAGGTGATTGATCCCATGGTGTTGTCGCCAGTTGTCGGATTTGGTCTTGCACTTATAATCATGGTTATTTTGAATAAGATCATTAAAAAGGCTAATTTAAAGGAAACGGATAAGTTTTTCCGAAGTGCTCAAATTTTCACATCCGCTTCATTGGCTTTGGGACACGGTTTGCAAGACGCTCAAAAGTCAATGGGATTGATGTTTATGGCGGCTGCCCCGGTTGGTTTCTTTGGCATTAAGCCTGGACAAACGGAAATTCCGCTACAAATTATCTTGATGGCATCTTTGGCCATCTCAGCTGGAACAATGGCCGGTGGACAACGCATTATTCACACGTTGGGTAGCAAGATTACGGTATTGAGTCCACAAAAAGGATTCGTGGCAGAAGCCGTTTCATCAGCAGTGTTGTTCATTTCTGCGTACTTTGTTCACGCGCCAATTTCAACGACGCACACGGTTACGTCAGCAATTGCTGGAACGGGTGCATCTGATGATATTCGTGCCGTAAAATGGAGTACGTTAAAGAACATTGTGATGGCCTGGATTATTACAGTGCCATCAGCAGGATTGATCGGTTTCATGTTCGAAGAAATCTTCCGCATGTTGTTTATGTAATTTAACTTAGTAAAAAACGCTACTTGCCGAAATTGCGGCCGGTAGCGTTTTTAATTTAATCATGATAATTGCAGCGGCTTATAGAACGATCATGTTTTGATTATAGAGCTTATAATTGACAATTAGTTTGAATCGTTTATCAATAATCAAATACTTTGGGGTCATTTACCTACTTTAGTTCAACTCACGATAATATATATTATGTAAACTAGAATAAGTCTGTTTTCTGTAAACACGACATTGCTTGCAAAATTAAACACCAAGATACGACAACTAGCCTATCTTGGTGTTTAATTAGTTTATTCCGCAATCATTTCAATCACTACTTTGCCACGTGCATGATGTGATTCAATACGTTCGTGCGCGGCCCGCACGCCGGCCGTTGTAAACGGAAACTTTGAGTCAATGACAATCTTTAAGGCATCGTTTTGATAATACGCCGCTAGCTTGGCTAAATCCTGCCCATTTGGTTGTAACCAACCAGCCAGTAACGTTTGATCGTTGGCTGCGGCTGCTGCTAACTGTTCAGATGTCGGTTTTGCTGAAATCGTCACAATTCGGCCACCATGTGCTAAAACAGCTAATCCAGCATCAATGTCACCAACACTGTCTAGAACCGCATCATATTGACTGATAACGTCGGTGATAGCTTTTTGGTGATAATCAATGACAATATCTGCGCCCAAGTGACGCACAAACGTTGCGTTTTCGGGACCGGCTGTTGTGGCAACAGTTGCACCAAGCGCTTTTGCAAGCTGAATGGCGACAATACCAACACCACCAGCCCCGGCCTGAATCAATACTTTAGAACCGGCCGTCACGTGTAGCTCGTTTAACATTTGTAAGGCTGTTTCACCAGCCAATGGTAACGCTGCAGCTTCCGCGAATGACATCGTTTCAGGCATCAAGGCAACTTTGTCAGCGTTTACCGCCATTAACGTCGCGTAAGACCCAAAAGCACCGGTATCATCCATGTCAGGTCGTGCAAATACACGATCGCCAACGGTAAAATCAGTGACATCATCGCCAATTTCAACTACAATGCCAGCGATATCCCAGCCTAAGACGACGGGAAATTGCCAATTAAACATGCTTTTCAACGCGCCTTGACGGGCTTTGTAGTCAATTGGATTGACGCTCGTTGCGTAGGTTTTAATCAATACTTGATCGTCAGTTATGGTTGGATTGACATAATCATCGACAACCGATAATTCATTGCTATCCCCATATTGGTTAATAATTGCTGCTTTCATACCACACCTCCAGAAACTCATTATGACATAGTGTCTCCCGAGTGAATTGGAAGTTTAAGATATCTTTTCATTTATTGGCGTTACCAACTACTGCGACGCACCAACTCGCCGCGTAGTAAGGGATCAGTTAAGACAGGTTCTGCTTGAGATAGATCCTTTAAACGGTGATATAGCCATTGGCCTAACGCAAAATAATCGAAACTAACCGTGCTTAAACCTGGTGTCACGATTTCGGCAGCCGGTGTATTGTCAAACGCGACGATTTTGGTGTTTGCAGGTACGGCGATGTGCTGCTCTTGCAATGCTGCTAGTGCCCCTAACGCAATCGTGTCAGTTGCTGCAATGATGTATTTGGGTGACGAATGTGTCTCGAGGTAGTTACGCATAATTTCAGCCGTTTCAGTACGATCAAATGTTGTGTAAAGACGTTGCATGTTGTTGTCTAAAGCTTGAATTATCGCGTTGAACCGTGTTTGCCCAACATTGTAGTCACTAGTTGGATCAACACCAAGTAACAACACATCCGTTGGTTTAACATTAGCAATTAATGGCACGAGTAACTCGCCGGCATGTTGGTTATCAACGTTAACAGTTTCAAAGTGTCGTGACGGTTGTCCCTGCACCACAACGGGTACGGATACTTGTTGTAGCACAGTAGTCATCTCGTTAGTAATTTGCCCAGTCATCACGACGATACCATCGACATTTTGTTGGGCAAGCTGCTTAACCGCTTCAACTTGGCGCTTGGCATCGTGATAGGTGTTGATGGTTAAGAAAAAATCTCCTTGATTAACATCATCCATGCCACGCATCATCTCCGTCAAAGCAAATGAGGCAAATGTGGGGACCACAACCCCAATCATGCCACTGGAAGTTTTTTTTCAAACTTTGGGCAAATCGATTGGGTTCATAGTCATACTCTTTGACGACAGCATCTAGCTTAGCCCGCGTTTTTGCGCTAATTGACCCGTTGTTTAAATAACGTGAGACGGTGCTTTTCCCGA
>NZ_KQ970390.1:310621-312137 GCF_001579105.1 Weissella sp. DD23
CTTTTTCGCTCATCTTGCCCCTCCGTATCTTTCGTATTCATTTTAACAATAAAAAGCGGCGTTGTGCGCAACGCCGCTAAATAATGCAATTATTACCATTCTTGTTGAATTTTACTTAAGGTTTCGAACTGCATCCCTGTTAAATTGGTAAATTCGAGAGCAATTTTTGGGTCTTGTACTGCTTGCTCAAAATCTGAAATCTCATACCACAAAGCATCTGCAGAATTTCCTAACGCAATCGCTTCTGACTCGCCGGTATCGGTGTGATACCAAATGGCGGCATCAGCGCGTGGGAAATCTGGTATACGTAGGTACCCTTTAGTGCCAGAAATTGTAATGGCCTTAGGTTGCTTAGCTTGCATTGATAATGTGATGGTCGCCATTTCATGATTGTCATTTGCTAGAATCGTCACTGATTGTTCATCAACACCGGTTTCAAAAGGGACCATCATCGAGTTTGCCCTACTTGGCGTACTGTTCATAAAGTAGACAGAGGCCTGTGTTGCATAACCACCAATATCAAGTAGTGCCCCACCTGCTAAATCAGGATTAAAGAATCGATTTTTTGGATCGTAAGGCTTATGACTACCAAAAGTTGTGTTAATCACCTTAATCTGCCCCAATGCGCCTTGATTAATGAGTTCACGAAGTCGTTTGAAAAGTGGCATGTGTACTGGTGTCATCGCCTCTAAGAGAACTAATCCAGCGTCCTGGGCTAACTTTCGAACGATAGTGTACTCTTCGTTAGAGACAGTTATCGCTTTTTCTGCTAACACATGTTTATGATGCGCCAAAGCCTGTTTGATAAAGTCAAAGTGTGTATTATGTGGCGTTGCAATATAGACAGCATCAATTGTTTCATCGGCTAATAAATCCGCGACTGTCTCGTAGGTTTTTGGAATTTGATACTGTTCCGCAAAGGATGTCAGTTTTGCTTGATCTCGAGCCGTCACAGCCATAGCCGGTTGCTGGTGCGCTAATAAACTTGCTGCCATTTCGTTGGCAATCGTGCCAGTACCAATAATTCCCCAATTTAAAGACATGATAATGTCCCCCATTTCTTTTAATCCGCGTCAGGTGCTTTTAGTAACCCGTAGATGACGCCCGCTACGATTGCACCAATGGCTACGAAGAGCAAGTACAACAATGGTGAATTTGTTAAGGCAACCACGAAGATACCGCCGTGAGGTGCCAATAATTTAATCCCTGCTAGGCCTACTAATCCACCTGCCAACGCTGAACCAGCAACAAAACTTGGGATGGCACGCGCTGGATCAGCCGCTGCAAATGGGATCGCCCCTTCTGTGATGAAACTTAATCCCATGACAATGTTGGTTAGGCCGGCTTCGCGGTTCTTTTGACTGAACTTATGTCTGAACAATAATGTTGCGACAAAGATTGCCAATGGCGGCACCATTCCACCAGCCATGACGGCGGCCATGACAGTTGACCCGCCGGTTGCAACACTAGCGGCAAGTGTACCGGTTCCAAAGACATAGGCGGCTTTGTTAACTGG
>NZ_KQ970390.1:312184-312687 GCF_001579105.1 Weissella sp. DD23
ATCCCGCCGAGTAGTGCACCTAGTAGGATGGCGTTAGTACCATTCAAGCTAGATAAAAAGCCGTTCAAGCCACTGTTAATGGCCGACATTGGAATGTTGATCAGCAACATTAAAAAGCCTGTTACGATAACACCCAGGACTGGGAAAAATAGAATTGACTTGATGCCATCTAGGGCTTTTGGCAAAAATGCGAAGGCTCGCTTAAGCATTAACATGACACCACCAGCCAAGAATCCGCCGACCAATGCCCCTAAAAATCCTGATGGCACAGGTTGGTGTGAAGCGTTCAAGCCAACATTGAAAATGCTGTACCCATTTGCAGCAAGCGCACCAGCCACGAAACCAGCCACTAGTCCTGGCTTTTCAGCGATTGAATAAGCAATGTACCCAGCCAGGACTGGGAGCATGAAGTTAAAAGCGGTATTACCAATTTGCTTAAAGAATGCAGCAGCGGGATGGTAAGTTCCGAGTTGCGATAAAGCGGATTGGGGAACGCCGAGTGT
>NZ_KQ970390.1:313573-314149 GCF_001579105.1 Weissella sp. DD23
GTTGTACAGGCCGTCACGGCAACTAACAACGGTGCGTCCTCATTAGCTATCCCCCCGTCTTCTCCCGAGGTATTTGGCGATGATTCATCAAATAATCGGCGCACTTCAGCCGGTGTTTTGGCGGCCATTAATTGGGTTGTAAATCCATCACGTAACAAGAATCGTGACAAATTAGCCAGTGCTTCCAGATGTGTATTACTAGCCGTGTCTGGGACAGCAATCATAAAGAGTAAGTGCACTGGTTGACCGTCTAGCGCATCGTACGCAACCCCCGTTTCAGAACGGGCGAATACGATTGTTGGTTGAAGCACCGCTGCATTCTTTGCGTGTGGAATGCCAATCCCATCACCTAAACCTGTTGACGTTTGTGCCTCCCGTGCCAAAATCCCCTCTAAGAAATCAGCCTCACTTGAAATCCGATTTGCTTGTTTCAAACCAGCAATCATTTCCTTAAAAGCCCCAATTTTGTCTGTGGCGGCCAGATTCAAAATCATTGTCTCTGCCGCTAGCAAATCATTAATTTGCATGATTAATCCCCCGTTTAATTAACCAATTTCAGTTATGTGTACGTGATCC
>NZ_KQ970390.1:314676-320089 GCF_001579105.1 Weissella sp. DD23
AAATAGTGCTTGCACTTCGTCACGATTGGGTTTGACCAATAACGGGTGCAGAGCCAATGCTTGTTTTAAATCATCGCCTGTCGTATCAATAATAAAATTAGCTTGTTTACTAACCACCAGCTGAATTAATTGTTGATAAGCATCGTGTGGTAGCGTACTAGGTAAACTACCGGAAAATACAACGGTATCTGCCGGTTGCAATTTTGAAAATTGTTGTTTAAAAGTCTGCCATTCAGCATCAGTGATTTGAGGTCCCGATGCGTTTATCTCAGTTTCTTGGCGAGACTTTAATTTCACATTGATCCGAGTTGTGCCTTGAATTGGTGTGAAGTCAGTTTTAATGGCTAAATGTTGTAATGTTGTTGCGATAAAAGCACCGGTATATCCCCCGAGAAACCCCCACGCCTGATTATTAATATGATTAGCTTCTAAAATCCGGCTGACATTAATCCCTTTACCACCAGGATAAGCATTAGTGGTCTGGGCCCGATTAGTCGCACCACTGATATAGTCGGGCACTGCCATCACGTAATCAATCGATGGATTGAGTGTGACTGTATAAATCATGATTGGTCTCCGATCTTTAATTGTGTTTTTGTCTGATATGAAGCCAATTCTGTTGCCGAATTTGGTTCAGTAATAATCGTTACTTCTTCCAAGTCAGCTACTTTGGCAAATGCCCGTTGATTAAACTTACTGGCGTCTGCCAAAACGAATGCATGCCGTGAATGTGCGATAACCAAACGCTTGATGGCCGCTTCCTCTAAGTCAGGTGTCGTAATCCCTGCAGTAAGGTCAATCGCATCAGCACCAATAAAACTTACATCAAAGGCAAGTTGTCCGAGTTGTTCAGCCGCTGTCATACCCACAGTTGCGTTAGTAGATAGCTTTACTTGACCGCCAATGACAACTACCGGCACCATTAAATCAGCTAACTGCGATGCATGGTGAACTGAATTAGTAACGACCAAAGGCGCTGGCGTCACTTGGCCAAGTAATGCAATCATGGCCCCAGTTGTTGTACCTGCATCTAGGTAAAGTGTTTCACCTCCTTGCAGTTGGGCAATTGCGGTCAGGGCAATTTGTTGTTTGCTTGGTTGATTCAATTTGGTTTTGTCGGCAATGGCAATTTCGGGTTGTAGCGTGGGGTGTTGACTTAGCAGTTCGACCCCACCATGAATTCGTTTCACTAGCCCTTCGTCTGCTAGCTTGTCCAAATCTCGTCGCATTGTTGATACAGACACTAATAGCAGTTCTTGCAGCTCGCGGATTGATATGCGACCGCGTTTTTGAATCAATGCTAATATTTTGTCTTGTCGTTCTGAAATCATCATAATCATTCACCTATAAAAATGTAAGCGCTTCCTTTTCACCAGTAACTATAGTGTTATTTGGTGCCTTTTGCAACGTTTTTCATTCAAAAACATTCATTCACAATCAAAAAAAGAGACAGTCGTGTTGATGACTGTCTCTTTTAAAAGAATCTTTTATTCCCAATGGGCCTTGTCAAATTCGGTTTTATCACCATGAACGTAAAAATGGCCACGTTCAGCAACGACGGCTACTGCTTCTCTTAGCGTATCTGTTACATCTTGGACTTGTGAAACATCTAGCAAAAATGACACGAGTTCATTTGACCACGTTAGCCGAGGATCGGCACCAAATTGGACCCAGATGCTGTCAGCATCTGGGTCATCCCAGTCACTGGCACCATGATAAGGCCGGTCGTCCACCAAGATGCCACCACCAAAATGTGCGACGGACTTATCGTGGGCAAAAATGATTCGTTTATAAATTGGGCTAGTGTTATCTTCCCCGAAATAATGTTGTAGCCAAATCAGTTTATCCTGCCAAGCACTTGGATTTTGCCAAGGTGCAGTTGATAAAACATAGATGTCGTATTCAGTTGCTAGTTGCTTCACGGCTTCAATTGCCCCAGGCATTGGTGGCAAATCCCGGAAAATGCCAGGAATTTGATCTGGCTTTTCAACAGACTGTTGCCGCATGTCAATCTCGTTTAAAACGGATAATGTATCAACAAGAACATTATCCATATCTAGGAATAATTTAGGTTGCGTCATTTTATGCTCCAATAATTGTTGTGGTAAAGAAAGCGCATACATTGATTAGGTGACTTCATTATAACAATATTTTAGCTCTTGTCGACGGCTCACGACTGCATTGAACATTGTGCATACTATAATGGACCATCGTAAAACGGTGCTGAATCGCTTAGAATCAGCACCGCTTTTAACACGACATTATTCAAATAGCTTACTTTTACTTGGTGAATTCACCATAATGGCAAGCTTTTTGGGCGGCCAGATTTAATACTGACCATTGCCGGTCGAATCCTGGTTGGAAGAAAAAGTCGGCTTCTGCTAAATCATCTACGGTCATTTTTTGTGCAATGGCTAGGGCCAGCGTGTTACCGAAGCCGGTGACATCGTAATCACGCGCCATAATAGCGCCACCCAAAATGATTCGTGAATCAGGACTAAACGCTAAGCGGACAATAATGTCCCCGTTCCCTTCACTGGTGGGCACGAAAGCTGGCTGACGTGTGTCGGTGTAGGTGACGGCTGAAATTTTAATTTTTGACCGATCAGCCGTGACGCTGTTTAGGCCGGCTGAGGCGAATGTATAATCAAAAACTTTTAAAGCTGAGGCACCAACAACCCCTTTGAAATCAACAGCATGCTTGTTGCCCATAATTCGTTGGGCGACATATTGGGCTTCACGACGTGCGGTGGAAGCTAAGGCTACCGGCTGTTGCTGTCCAGTTGGAATATAGTAAGGCTTCACAGCGTCACCAATGGCATAAACATCTGGTAAATTGGTTTCGAAATTACGGGTTGTCTCAATCCAGCCTCGTTTATCGAGTGCTAGCGTATCTGCAAAAGGTGCCGTGTTTGCGGTTACCCCAATTCCTTCAATGACTAAGTCTGTCGCATAGGTTCCCTGGTCAGTTACGACGGCTGTCACGCCCTCATTTTCAGATCCCTCAAATGCGGTGATGGCCTCACCGACTTTTACGTTGACGCCATGGGCAATTAGTTCTTGCGTGATAATATCAGTCATATCGGCGTCCAGGTAAGCGGCTAGCACACGAGGTAACATGTCTAGGACGGTCACGTTTTTGCCAGCTCTCACCAGAGCTTCAACGGCCTCAATACCAATGTACCCAGCCCCAATAACGGTGACGTCTTTGATAGTTGCATCGTTGAGGTATTGTTTAATACGTTTGGCCCAATCGTAACCACGCATCGGAATAATGTTGGCTAAATTCGAACCGGGGATGGTTAAGTGCGCGGGTGTTACACCAACACTTAAGACTGCTTTGTCATAAGTGAATAATTCCTGGTTATTAATTGTGAGCGTGTGGTTCGTCGCGTCAATACCCGTGACTTTCGCGTTATTGCGGACATGACCACCATATTTTTCTAAATCTGATGGCTTGAAATTTCGGACAAGCTCAGCATTTTGTACCGCCTCGGTTAGATAGAGTTCCATCCCACAAGACATAAATGAAATGAAGTCACCGGCCTCGAAGACCGTGACATCGTACGCATCGGACTGTGTTAACAATTCTAGTGCGACTTCGTGACCACCGTGTGATGCGCCGATGACTGCAATTTTTTGTTTTACCATGATAATCCCCCATTAATCGTATGTTATTTTGTGCATATATTAACTATCAAATTTCATTCGAATCACATGTAGACACCTCCCTTAAAAGCCGTAAAAGCTTACAAAATTTAATATACCTGTCGAAAAATGCTTGTCAAAGAAACCTTAAAAAACAACTTAGTTTGTTAAATCACACACTTGTTGTCCTCAAAAAAGGGCTATATTTGTTTTATATCTGTGCTGAAAAAGAAGAGTTGTATTGTTTGGTGAGTCATGTGACCATAATAGTATGGAAAAAACAACAATATGGGGTAATATTTTAGATACCGCAGGCCGGTGCGTTCACTGGCATAGTGACCGTGATGTTATCGCCAATCGCTGTGCGACTTGTGGCAAATTTTATGCCTGTTATGAATGCCATCAGGCATATGAAAGCCACCCATTCGGTCGTTACGCAGCACAAACCCAACAAAAGATTGTGTTATGCGGTGTCTGTGGGTTACAAATGACCTACGCGCATTATGAAGCGATTGATCAATGTGAAAGTTGCGGGGCCCTCTTTAATCCCGGGTGCTCCCTGCATAAGTATTTGTACGTGCAATAGAAAAACGGTAGACATCATGCTGACGTCTACCGTTTTTTTGATTACCAACGTTATCGGTAAGTTAGTGATTTCAAAGAATCTCCCGTGTCATTGGTGACATTAATAACCAATTTTGGATGTTTGGCCCCGCTATCTTGCATTGATTGGACAATTTTACTACCTAATGCATCAATTTGGTCACCATTTGTACGCAGACCAAGATTAAGCATTGTCTGTGACAATTTATCCGTCTTAATGGTATAGGTGACTGTATCGCCGGTGACTTGTGCTGAAGCATCAGTTACCCAACCGTTGGCACTTTGTTTAAGATTAAAAGCTTCATTATTTAATTTTAGGGCAACATTTTGGGGCGTTGTTGGGGCGAGTTCAACATTTTTCAAATCAACACCGGTGGTGTGTGTCCCACTAACAATAGGTAATAACGTGGTGGCCTTATTGACCACCACGTGACGTTCAATTTGAATACCCGCAAAAATTAACACGCCAATCACGGCTAGTACACTAATTAAGATTAACCAAAATTTTTTCATTATAAATTTCCCTTGTCTTGCGGCATGATTAGCTGTTCTACGAGTTGCCCGCTGTTAATCATGTTTGTCATCATTTTTACGACCTTGGCGATATGGTTGTCCACTTCAGATTGTTGCAATAATTGTAACGGGCGCGCATCGATTAGGTCGAAATCATGATTGTATTCGGCCATTAACTGACGTAACGCATCCAAGTTCACGGTAGTGGGTACAACAGATGTGATATCCCGTTCGTAAGGTACCAGTGCATACTGATTAATTAAGAAACGATTCAATTGCTGGAAATCTTGATAATACAGCGCTAACAATTGTTGTCGGACGCCAATGGGACCTGCCGGAATATGGTGGCTGAAGATGTCCTGTAACCAAAGTTCATCAGCAACCAAATGCGTATAGTACCCCAGCATGAAGTTGTTAGTGAGACTGCTAGGATATTGCGTTAAAAATTGTCTGAGATCAATTCGTTGTGTGCCGCGATTACTTGGTACAAGAAAATGGGTGTCCCCTTTAGTCAAATCAGACGTTTTATCAGCGTCAGGTGCCTCATTACCAAGGAAGAAAGCATCATCTAAAAAAGAATGAATGGTCATTAACTTTTGTGCGATTGCCGCGTGAATTAGCCGTGATCCCATCTTAATCCCCCAAAATT
>NZ_KQ970390.1:320744-321704 GCF_001579105.1 Weissella sp. DD23
TTGGGTTTGGTGCAATGCTTGGGCGCTTGGTTGCAGATGCTGGTGGTGCTTACCGCATTTCACACACATTGATCAATTTGTTTGGTCGCAAGCGTGTGCAGATTGCGGTAATGATTGCCGCCTTCATTATCGGGATTGCCCTCTTTTTCGAAGTGGGTATGGTTTTGTTGATCCCGATCGTCTTCGCCATTGCGCTTGAGTTGGGTGTACCGTTGTTGTACCTAGGTATTCCGATGGCCGCTGCCTTATCAGTCACCCACGGGTTTTTACCCCCTCACCCAGCACCAACTGCCATTGCGGGCGCTTTAGGTGCTAATCCAGGTAAAGTATTGGTACTAGGATTGGTTGTTGCCATTCCGGCTGCAATTATTGCCGGACCGGTTTTCGCGAAATTGGCGAAAACCTATGCACCAGAAGCTTTCACAGTGAAGCGTGAATTGACGGCGTTTGGTGAAGTGAAGCAGTTTGATTTAAAGCAAACGCCCTCATTTGGACTATCGTTGTTAACATCATTGTTCCCAGTTATTTTGATGGGAATTACAACCATCTACTCAATCATTGTGAATGATGGGCAACCATTTAACGCTGCAAAAGTTAAAGGCTTGGATGCGTTTGTGACAATGATTGGTAATCCAGTTGGTGCGATGATTATTTCCCTGCTATTTGCACTGTGGTCAATGGGATGGCATCAACATAAGACGGTTAAAGAAATGGCCGCCACGATTGAAGAGTCAGTTAAGTCAATTGCCATGTTGTTGTTGATTATTGGTGGTGGTGCCGCTTTCAAGCAAATCTTGATTGATGGTGGTATTTCAGATCAAGTAGCGACCCTCTTCGCTCACGTTAACATCTCGCCATTGATTCTAGCTTGGGTGATTACGGTTATCCTACGTGTGGCTCTTGGCTCAGCTACGGTTGCTGCCCTTACTGCTGCTGGCTTGGTCCAACCGTTGATGCATC
>NZ_KQ970390.1:321724-324238 GCF_001579105.1 Weissella sp. DD23
TCTCGTGCTTGAGACAGGGCGTTTCTTTTGTTTAACTGACTAAAATCATTAAAATTGGAATAACGACTAACATCAATAAGGTTGTTTGTGTGATTGAAATAGACGCAAATCTAAAATCCCCGTTTAATTCGCGCGCCATGACAGCTGCATTTGTCATTGTTGGCATAGCGGATTGAATGATAAAGACTGCTTTAAGTAATTTAGGTAGTTCAAAGGGCATCATCATTAAGGCCATGACACTAGGTGCCAGAACAAAACGACCTAAGGCAAGTGTCAAATTTTCGCGATCAGGGATTAAGTCGGCTTTTTGAGCTTTCGCGATGGAAAAGCCAATGAAAATTAGTGATAACGGAACGTTTGTATTACCCAGATCAGTTAAATCGGTCCGAATAAAGGTTGGCAATTCAATGCGTGCCAGGACTAAAATCACGGCGATGATTAGGGCAATCATCGGCGGCGTAAAAATTCCCTTCAGGGTTTTGCGGAGACTGAATTGCCGACCGGTTACCGTGTCGCGTTCAATCATATATACGCCTAATGTCCAAAAGACGATGGTATTAGCCATATAGTAGACCAAAACGTATGGCAAACTGTCTTTACCGAATAGTGCCATGTTAACCGGTAATCCTACCGTGACGGTATTTGAATTGAATAACAATGATTGAAATAATCCCTTATGGTGTGGATTTACTTTGATTAACTTCGCAATTAAAAATGACAGAGCAAATAACGCTAACATGCTAGCGATCGGTAAGACTAATTTCGGCCCGATTGCTAGTAGGGTTTGCGGTGTAAAGTCTTCCGGAATACTAACAATCAAATAAGCAGGTATGGCAATTTTAGTGACAAATCCAGATAAAAACTTACTTAAGCGCTCATCATCATCGTTGAAAATATGAATTTTTAGTAGGGCGTATCCGGTGCCTACTAAACCAAGAATCATTAAAACACCGGATATACTGTGCCACATAATTGACATTATAAATGTGTTCCTTTCTAAACAAGAAAACCAGAGTCCTGAATCAGGCTCTGGTTTAATCACCTATTCGACTGGGTGCGTGTCGGGGCAAGCAAAGCGACCGCTTTGCTCTGCTTTTTCAAGCACTCGCGTGACAATCGTTAATTCATGTGCGTTGAGCCATGTTGTCGGCAATTGCGCTTGACGATACATCAAGCCGGCAACTGCACCAACTAATGGCATAATTCGGGTTGGTTCACCCGGTAAGCCGACAGCGAGCGTTAACGCGTCCTCGTAGTTTTGGCTGTTTAATAACACCCATATCGTCGCAGCTAACGTGTCGACGACATAACCTGATGCATGCAAAGATTCGATTGGCATATTTTCAAAATCAGGTGTATTTAATGCTTCAAAAGCGACCAACTCATCAGCGAAGACCGCATGTTTTGCGTAATATTCATATGAATTACTAATTGCGAAGTCAAAGGCCGCTGGTAAACTCATACCACTCAATAAGCCGTTTAGTAACATGGCGTATAAGCCAATCGCAATTAATGAACGTGGGTGGTTGTGTGTCAAGCCACCCACTTGATGCAACGTTAACATAGCAGGGTCATCTTTAATGAAATCTTCCCCGTACGTTGCTTGTAGGTATAACACGACGGGCGTAATTCGAAGTAATGCACCATTCGCGTTATCACTCTCATCTCGCCCACCCGACGTAAATGGATCTTGGGTTTGACGGAAATTTTCAATGGCCATACGGGTCACGTCGCCAGCATGCTGGGGTGCGCCATCCGCTGTATAAGCGCCAGTTGTATACCAGTATGTAAACTGGGTCATGATGTCGGTTAAAATATAGCCGTTAGATAAGCTATCGATAGTTGCTAACGTTAGCGATGAATCGCTACTCCATTGTGAACTGTCGCCCATGATGATTTTTTGTGCAAAAAGGTCACCATTGATTAATCCCAACGTGCTATTTATTAACGGATTATCAGGTAAAGTCATGCCACAATCCATCCTTTCAAGAATTTTATTGTAACACTAATGTAAATTATTGGCAAATATGGCTAGAATACACTATAATTAGTTTATGAAACTGTAATAAAAGGAGTGCGTTATGTCGGAATCAGGACAAACGACAGAAATGAATTTATTCGCATTAACGCTATTGCGTGACCGCTTGCTACCAGAATTGTTGCAAGATGATGAATCAGAAATTATTTATTGGGCTGGTAAGGCCCTTGCCCGTGATGTTGACTTAACAGGTGTCATGGCACTCGAAACGTTTTTCATGGATGCTGGTTTTGGATTCTTAACCTTGACGTCAAAGAAACCAACGGAACAAGTATGGCGGTTAGATGGCCCTGTGGTCAGTGCCCGCTTTGATGAAAATAATCATGCAAGTTTCGCGTTGGAAGCAGGTTTTCTAGCCCAACAAACGCAGCAACAGCTTGGCACAGGTGCCGAGGCACAATGGGAAGCAAATAAGCAGACCGTTGTGATTACGGTAATGACGGAAAATCCTGGCACATTGCAACCCTAACAAAAAA
>NZ_KQ970390.1:324610-326819 GCF_001579105.1 Weissella sp. DD23
GGGAATCCTTGAGAAGCGAACTTTTGCTCGTACTCTGTCTCAACGTTATCCTGCATTTTTTCCTCGTCCTCGTGCAAGTTCAGTGAAATGCCGTCCTTGTAGAAGACCATGCCGTAGTCAGCGAATGAATACAATGAATACTCAAACAGGCCACGGTTGTCGGTTTTAAACTCTAGTTCTCCACCCGCTGGCAATACCGCTTGGTAACCGGCCAAAAATGACTTGTACGTCAAACGACGTGTCTCGTGACGACTCTTTGGCCATGGATCAGAAAAGTTCAAGAAGAGTTTAGATACTTCACCCTTTGTAAAGTACGTCTCAACGCCAGCACCATCACCATAAATGAATTTCAAATTAGGTAAGTCAGCTGGGTCTTCATCGGCCTTACGTGCGGCGACTGCAACCGCCCCCTCTTGAATCTCCATGCCGATAAAGTTAATTTCAGGGTATTTCTTGGCCATGCCAATAATAAATTGTCCCTTACCAGTCCCAATCTCGACGTGCAATGGTTGCACCTTTTCGAAGATGCTTTGCCAGTTGCCTTGTAGGCCGGTTGCACGGTCCTGAGTAATAACTAAGTCCGTGTGTTCTGCCAACCAAGGGCTTGTCCACTTTTTATTTCGTAAACGCACGTGAATTTCTCCTTCTAAACGTGTTTGCAATTCTGCGATTCGTATACCAGAATACCAAAATACCGCCTACTACGACAAGTCCTATGACATTTTGTAATAGAAGTGTGACAGAAGGCGTCGTTGCGAATCCCACCAGCGACCAAATCATAATGGTTAAGACTAACCAAGGTGTTATGGCAAAGCGGAACGCTTGCTGACGTTGGCCAATTGTAACAGGGAATAAATGGTCAAAAACGAGTTGTTGATGGCTCGCGACTAAAGGTAATACCTGCAACACAATCAAGTACATTAAAATCGCGTAGAGAGCTGTTTGTAGCCACCCTGTCGTAACCAGACCGGCTACGATACCGATGGCAGTTAAGCGCACCCAGACCCCTGCAAATTGGCTCTGCCGAACGAAAGTTGTCACCATTAGTTTAACGAGTGGATTCTGTCGATGACCAGGCCAATTGTGAATGAATCGATCCGCCCAACGATGTCGCTTGATACTTGGTCGCTGACCGGGTACATCAATAAATAAGTTGAAAAAAGCTAGGATGCTATTCTGCCTTTTTTCCTCATTCGCAATTAATGCACGCCAATCAATCATGTCACCTGCTTCGGCTTGTCGATACATTGCGATACGTTTAGCTGCGGTGATTGTCAGGATGATTTTAGTTATCACCAGGACAAGTGTTACTAAAATGACCACACTCAAGTACGGCGTCAGCAGGCGAAACATCATCGGCCACAAAAGAAGTGTCATGATAAATTGCATCACACCGTTAATGACTGCACTGTATAGCGTAGCTGTTCTGAACAAACGTCGCAACGCGGTTTCATCACCCATTAAGAACACAGGATCAGCCGGTTTTAAAAAATTAGCCGGTGTTTTGAAGATGACCAAAGTGATGACTAGGATAATTAACAGCAAGGCTTTTGTTCCCAGCGTAATCGGCGCATGTTGCCAAAGGTTGCGGTATGCAAGGCCAGCTGCACCTAATAAGAAAAATAACGCCAAGACAGCGTGGTCGTTAAACACGTATCGTAAGTACTTACTGAAGAGACGCCATTGTTGTGTCCATCGTTGTTGAAATAAGTGCCGCTTATCCATCAGTTTACCTCGTTGGGTTGCATATCCGGCACTAATGTTGCGAAGTCTTGCGCGGCTCCCTGCGCGGCAACCTGCCCATCACGCAAATAAATGAATTGATCAGCGTGGTTTTCAATGGTCGTTAACACGTGCGTTGTTAGCAAGAAGCTCGTACCGGTCGCTTTGCGCGCGTCAATTAGGGTCAACAAATCGTTAACGGCAATCACATCAAGCCCCAGAAATGGTTCGTCAATAATAAAAAATGGGGCATCCGTGATAAAAGCCATGACAATCATTACTTTTTGTCGCATACCCTTCGAGAAATGGGTTGGAAACCAGTCCAGCTTGTTATCCAGGCGGAACGTGTGCAAGAGACTTGTTGCACGTTGCCAAGCAGTTTCTTCATTTAATCCATATACATCAATCGTTAATGCGAGGTGCTCACGAAGTGTTAATTCGTCGTACAAAACTGGTTGTTCTGGAATGTAGGCAATTTGAGATTTAT
>NZ_KQ970390.1:327069-328304 GCF_001579105.1 Weissella sp. DD23
TGATTAATGGTCGTCGACTTTCCTGAACCGTTCAATCCAACCAACGCTAGTAATTCGCCGGCCTGAATATCGAATGAAATATCGTGTAGTACAGCCAATTGACCATAACCACCCGAAAGATTTTTAACTGATAATGTCATATTTTCACTTCCGTTTTTTCGTCTATTTCTATTTTACCAAATAATCCCTAATATTTACGCCCGGACACACAGCGCAAAGCACGTTATAATAGAAGTAATATATAAAACTTGGAGGCATTCTCATGGCAGATGTATTTGATATGATTATCGCGGGCGATATCCCCGCTTATAAGGTATATGAAGATGATGATGTGTTGGCATTTTTAGATTTGAGTCAAGTTACGCCTGGTCATACTTTGATGGTGCCAAAGACACACGTCGCAGATATTTTTGAATACGATGAAGAGTTAGCGGCGCGTGTTTTGTCAAAGCTACCTAAAATTGCCCGTGCAATTAAGGCCAGCGATGACAAAATTATTGGACTGAATATTTTGTCAAATAATGGTGAAGCCGCAGGCCAGTCAGTGTTCCACTCCCACTTCCATTTAATTCCGCGTTACGCAGACGATACTTTTGATGTGCCAATGCCTGACCACAGTGAAACAACGACAGAAGACGACTATCGTGCATTGGCTGACCGAATTGCAAGTCACATGGAGGACTAACCTATGGATCAAGCAAAAGCTTTTTTTGAAACACAAAAGCAACACGTCATGACCTGGGTTGCGGCCGTTAAGCGAACAACTGCTGGTACGAAGCAACTAAAGGAAGCTGTGGCGAATGTGCAACAGGCTGTACCTGAGGTCCAAGCCTTTGCAAAAGACTTACAAATTCAAGTAGAAAAAATGAATTTTAAGAACCAACCTCGTTTGGACCGAATTGCAGAAGCACAAGCTCGCATTCAGACAGAACTAGCCTCGCTTAAAAAGAAGAAATAATGGTGAAAGCGTTATCGATGGTCGATAGCGCTTTTTGCTTGGACCAATACTAGACCACTCACTAATATTCTTTGCGTACCCTTCAAAAATTAGTCAAATTCTCCCACTACACTTGTAAGTGTTAAGTGAAACAAAAGTCAGGAGAAAGAATAAATATGCGAATTGAAATTGTTGATACAAAGCAAGATGTAACAAACGAAACGTCTCACATCCTACTACAAAAAATTTATGATCCAAAGGTACGTAACATTGCCTTGACGGCTGGTACCTCACCTGT
>NZ_KQ970390.1:329261-330203 GCF_001579105.1 Weissella sp. DD23
TTCTGATGGAACAGAAACGTGATACCTCCTTCTTCGGCCAACCTCGAGGCCTGATGACCTTGTTCTTCACCGAAATGTGGGAGCGTTTTTCATATTATGGTATGCGTGCCATTTTGCTATTTTACATGATTTATGCAGTTGATAAAGGCGGCCTAGGTTTTGGTCAAGCAACTGGTGCTGCCATTATGTCAATTTATGGATCATTGGTTTATTTGTCAGGTATTATTGGTGGTTATTTGTCTGACCGAGTACTTGGGCCTTGGCGCACGGTTTTCTACGGTGGTGTCTTGATTATGTTCGGGCACATTTCCTTGGCGATTCCATTAGCTAAGCTGGGATTATTTCTATCAATTGCTTTAATTATTTTAGGAACGGGTCTATTGAAGCCGAACGTGGCCACGATGGTTGGTAACTTGTATCAGCCTGGGGATGAGCGTCGTGATGCCGGCTTTTCTATCTATGTGTTTGGTATCAATCTGGGTGCGTTTGTCGCGCCACTTTTGGTTGGTTGGTTCCAAGTGCATGTTAATTTTCACGTTGCGTTCTCATTAGCAGCGATTGGGATGTTTTTCGGCCTTATCCAATACAGCCTTGATGGACGCAAACATTTGAAGGACACAGCGCACCAAGCCCCTTCTCCTTTGCAACCAGAAGAAATCATGCCGTTGATTTGTAAAATTGTTGGAATTATCGTCGTATTCGCTGTAATCATTGGCGCGATGGCTATGATGCAGGCATTAAATATTAACAACGTTATCAATTTGCTGACGTTCGTGGCAATTTTGGTGCCAGTTATTTACTTTGTGGTGATGTTAACTTCTGATAAGACGACCAAAGCGGAGCGCAAGCGCGTTTGGGCATACATTCCCCTCTTTATTGCCGCGATGCTCTTCTGGTCAATCGAAGAACAAGGATCTGTTGTCTTGGCATTGTTTGCATCTG
>NZ_KQ970390.1:330223-332394 GCF_001579105.1 Weissella sp. DD23
TGATCAAACGGCCTTGCACGGTGCACCAGCATCTTGGTTCCAGTCATTAAATCCCTTGTTCATTATGTTGTTTACACCATTCTTTGTGTGGCTATGGTCTAAAAAGCTACGTGATAAGCAACCATCAACGGGCGTTAAATTCTCACTAGGGCTTGTTTTTGCTGGGCTATCATTTGTTTGGATGGCCTTTCCAGGCATGCTGTACGGCGTTAACCACCACTTCAACGCACTGTGGTTGATTGCCTCGTGGGCCTTGGTTGAAGTTGGTGAAATGCTCATCTCGCCAGTTGGCCTATCAGCGTCAGCAAAGATGGCGCCAGTGGCATTCCAGGCACAAATGCTAACTGTTTGGAATCTATCTGATGCAACCGCGCAAGCTGCGAATGCCCAGTTAGTTCAGTTGTACTCAAAATCAACAGAAATTAATTACTTCTTGATTATTGGTGGTATTACGATTGTGGCTGGTTTCTTGCTTTGGATTGCTTCTAAGCGGATTAAGGCACTTCAAATCGGTCTGTCGGAGTAATAAATTATAAATAAAAAGGACCTCATTTGAGGTCCTTTTTATTTATGAAAATTGTGCAAAGCGTTGTTGACGTTGTGCAATCAGTTCTGTTGTTGATAGTTTTTGTAAGTCGGCTATTTCATTTTTTAAATCTAATCGAAGTTGTTCGTAAAAGGCAGTATGATTATCCATTTCTGGAATAACGCGATCCACAACGTGAGCTGTTAACAGTTCCTGTGGGGTTAACCCCAGTAATGCGGCGGCTTCATCCGCTCTTTTGGCGTCTTTAAACAAAATCGATGCAAAACCTTCTGGCGACAGCATGGCGTAGATGGCGTGTTCAAACATCCACACGCGGTTAGACGTCGCTAGTGCTAGCGCTCCACCTGACCCGCCTTCTCCGTAAATAACAGCAATCATTGGCACCTTAAAAGACATGCTTTGTAAGATACTCTCGGCAATTGCTTGACCAACCCCGCCTTCTTCAGCAGTCTTGCCAGGGAAAGCCCCCGGCGTATTGATAAAGGTGATGATTGGCCGGTTGAATCGATCGGCTTGTTGCATCAAGCGCAACGCTTTTCGATAACCACTCGCTTCAGGTGATCCGTTACGCGTTTGTAATTTCTCAGCGATTTCAGCCCCACGATTGATGGCAATAACTGTAACTGGTTGTTCACCCAGTAACCCAACGCCGCCAATGATTGCTGGGTCATCACCTTGGGCGCGGTCACCATGTAATTCTTGAAAATCCGTTATCAAGCCAGCAATGATATCACGAGCCAGAAAACGGTCTTCACGGGAAGCCCGAACAATGTCAATCGGCGTTTTTTCAGACATGAGCATCCTCCTTGGGTGCTTGGTGTACGCGCAAGAGCTGACCAAGGTGATGTTGCAACTCAGGTCGCGCAACAATCGCATCAATGAAGCCGCTGGCTTGCATATGTTCAGCGCGTTGGAAATCCTTGGGCAGTGTCTCATGGATTGTTTGTTCGATAACTCGGCGACCAGCAAACCCGACTAAGGCATGCGGCTCAGACAAGATGATGTCACCTTGCATAGCAAAGGAAGCTGTGACCCCACCCATGGTTGGATCAGTTAAGACAACAATGTATACCAAACCAGCTTCGCGATGTCGTGCAATCGCCGCAGAAACGTTTGCTAATTGCATCAGGCTTCGAATGCCTTCCTGCATACGCGCACCGCCAGATGCAGAAAAAAGGATAACTGGCAAGTCGTTTGCTGTCGCATCATCAAATAGGGCCACTAACTTTGCACCAGTTTTAGCACCTAATGACCCCATCATGAACCCAGCGTCCATAATGGCCAGCGCAGTCCGTTGGTGTTCAATGACAGCTTCACCAGTCAAAACAGCCTCTTTTAGGCCAGTCGCAGCCTGAGCGCGCGTTAACTTTTCGGCATAGCCAGGGAAATCAGGTGTTGTCATTTCGATATCAGCGTGCCATTCAGTAAAACTGTCGGTCATCATGTTGGCGCGTTGGGCCGCGCCTAAGCGGAACCCATAGCCACAAACACCGCATACCAAGAACTCACCAAGTTCCTCTTTGTACTGTTGTGCTCCACAAAAAGCACAAGTTACCCAGTCACCCTTCTGGCCACGAGTCCGGGCATCCGCGGGTGCTGTGTGTTTAAACTTATCCGGGTTATT